>MAYW01000075.1 GCA_001723765.1 Candidatus Scalindua rubra | reverse complement strand
TCTGGAAGGACGTTTATTACGCATAACCGCACCGCCACCCAAATGGGTCTCAATGTAGACCTCATGGGGCGGCATGAGATTAATCAACCTCTGATATACACCCCCTTTTCCGCCTGGATAGTTCATATAAGAATAGTATCCCTCAGGTCGGCGATAAAGTCAAGTAAAATATTTGCAATTTATTGCTAAAAAGAATAAATTCTATTGATGTAGAATTTGAAAAGGAAAAGGAAGTGTTTTGTGAATTTAAGGAAATGGTGATTCTGATGATGAAGTTTCAGAAGTATATCAATCTCCCACAAGATATTGGGTAGATACGTCCGAATATATGCATCTGAATAGCCACGGAAGGTTCTTCTCTACTATATCGGGGAAAATGTCTAATAAGGTCATTAACGACATTATTTATAGTGTCATTAATATTCTTTACATCTTGCTCTCCTCCAATATGCATGAAATTTTCATGGTTAAGATAATATTTATTTAGTAGTTCACCTATTTTATTCCATAATCCATTGTCTATAGGCATATATATTCCTTTTTTATTAAGGTTTTTTCTATAGCCCTTTTAACAGAAAGAAACTTCTATTTTTCAAGTTGCATAATACAATTAGCAACTCTTTAACACGTTGTCTTCATTGTATTTATAGCATATCATCTATCTATGGCGATTGTACGGATTTAAATTAATTCCCTCATACATATATATAATAGGGATCTGAGTTTTAATTAAGAATTTAAATATTAATATTCTTACTTCAGTATTCTGTCAAATACTTTGTTGTATCCATTCATCAAAATTATTATACTTTTGGGTTAAATAGTCAAACCTCCTCTTTAATGAAGTAAAAAAGTTTTTGAAAATTAATGTATGCTCGCATATCTCCACATATTCTTTTGTTTTCAAACCTTTCAAACACCCTCTAACCTCCATTAGAAAATCTGGAAGGAAATCCTCATAACTTATTACCTTACCCTGCTTAACACAATAGTTAGTTAGAGGCAAATCTCCTGTCGCAAGCAAAGCACGCTTAACTTTTAGGTTTTGGTATATCTTAGCCTTTATAGCTTTTTTTATCTCTTCTTCCCATAATCTGGATTTATAAATAATTACTCTCTCATCCCATGTAATAACAGGGTCTCCATCTTTTATTTCTACTTTTCTATAGTATCTGGCTTTAGAACTACGACTCTTACTAATCCTTTCTCTTATATCCTCGTGATAGGAAAGATGAGATTGGTAGAAACTCTCTACACTTTGAAATTGACGACCATATAGCTTAAAGGGAGTTTTTGCAAAATTACTCAGGATTCTACCTTTTTTCGTTTTTCCTCTCAAATAAACATTAATATGGTTAATACCATCATTTTTGGGGTGAAACTCGGCTTTACTTTTTCTTTGAGTATCTAATTTTCTGTTTTTGTTCTGTTTCATTTCCTTTTTCTACCTCCTCAAGATATATATAGGGTGAGGAGATACTCATGTACCTACAAAGTAAAGTTCCGTAAACTTCTTTAAGATTATTGCGTTTCTATAAGTAGATAAAGGGGATTGACTTTTTCAGGGAAAAGATTTAATCAGATGATGAGTTTTTTATGAATAGTGGTATGCGTCTCGGTGGGGTTGAATGGTATTGAGTGATTTGGACGTAAGCAGTATCAAATACGGCAATGAATAGCTAAAGTTTTTTCGAAATCCTTAATATTCTACTTGAAACCTTACTACTGTCCAGTCAGATCGCTTACCTTTCTGACAGATTATGCTAGTAGGGATAATTTATTCACATAAGCATATGCTACACATCATAGCTGACAATAACACTGGCTTACATTAATTAGTTGCCAATAACCTTCTCTGATATAATTTCTGCTGTAAAGACGTAAACTTCGATGTCTTTTTTCTTCCATGCATCTGGTGATAGACCTGCCTTTGTATGACAACATTGGGATAGAAATTCTTCTTTTGTCCACCCAGTCTCAGTAGCAACTTGAGGCAAAAAACACCCGTTTGTAAAACCTTTTTTAATATAAATCCCATGCCTGCCAAGCTCGAAGTCAAGAGGATTCTCAACCCTTTGCAAAGGTGATAAGGCCGAGATTTCTATTTCTAAACTCTCTAATTCTGAAGGTTGAATTTGATTAAATCGGGGGTCATCTGTTGCCGCTGACACCGCCATCTCAGAAACAAGCTTGTGCAAAGGGATATCAGAAACCATTCGCCCTATGCACCCTCTTAGCCTTCCGAGTGTTCTCAATGTTACAAATGCACCATTTTCTTTCTTAAGCTCCGGGCTGATTGTTTCAACTTGTGTTTGATCGTTTGAAATGCCTTTTATTGCGGATTCTATACTCTTTCTTGCTATTTGGAGCAATACCTTCTTCTCTTTTTCGTCCATTATAAATTAGCTCCCTTTAGTCGCTAATTTAGGTGATTTGCTAACGCAAAACAAATATTATCGTGATTATTCACGTTAATTTGCGACTAAAACTTTCTTCTCATGGAATACTTCTGCCGTAAAAACGAAGAATTTCATATTTTCGTCCTTCCATGCATAAGCAGGTAATCCCGCTTTGTTACAAAGGTGGCAAAGCGTTTCTTCTCTATCCCAGCCCTGTTCTGTAGCAACCTGTGGAAGAAATACAGCACCCATACCTCCCAGACGTATTATAATCCCATGTTCCCCGGGAATAAATTTATCAGCACCACTCACCTTCTTTATAGGGCTTAGTACTGATATGTCTATTCCTATCTCTGATAATTCATCTTCAGTAACAGGTCTAAAGCGCGTGTCCTTTGTCGAAGAGCTTATGGTATTCTCCATAACTGCCGTAAAAAGTTGTACTTTGGGTAGGATGTGACCGATGCAACCCCGAAGATTGCCGTTTTTATTAAGTGTTACAAACACGCCTCTTTTTTCTTTCATTATCCGGGTAAGTTCATATTTTCCAGAGTTTATGTCCGGCAATTTTCTTTCTTTTACATAACTTTCTAACGTATCTCTTGCAACCTTGAGAAGAGTCAACCGTTCATTATTATCTAAACCGAAATTATGGTCAATAGCTTCCGAACTTTTACTGTTCTTTGTAAATATTATAGAAACATAACTTACGGAACTACTAAAATCACCCATTAGACTGCCTGATGTATCATACTGCAATATCTTCCCCTGCACATCATCAGGTAAAAGCTTCATTAATAATGCAACAGGCATAAACCCACAAGCGGTTATTCCTGTAGCTTGCTTGTATCTCATGAAACCCTCAAAATCCAAAGCGAGAATGCGTTCAAACGCTCCATAGTCAAGTTTTCTAATATTGGCCTCCACATCCTTCTTAAACGGCACATAACTGTACCCATAACCGTAATGGGTAAAATCAGAACTTACAACTATCAACGTATCCTCATCAATGAAAGGCTTTATTTTCTCAGCAAGAAAATTAAATTCTTCATTATTGAGTCTGCCAACGAGTACGGGAATGAGCTCAAAGTCTCCAAGAACCATTTGCAAAAATGGCAATTGTGTTTCAAGGGAGTGTTCTCTAGCATGAGCTTTTTTAAAAGTTGCAAAATAAGGTGGATTATTAATAAGATTGTTACAAATACCTACATCAACTTTTATAAGTCCTAATGGCGTCTTATAATACTCAACATCAAGTATTGACGCCCCCCTATATCTTGAATAGTGGCTGGGGGCAAGTACTATCACTCTTTTATATTCGTAATCCTTTATGGCATTATAACCATAAGCTGCAACTGCCCCTGAATACTGGTATCCGGCATGTGGTGAGATTATGGCTACAGGTTTACCAGGCAAGCTCTCTATGAATGCCTTATTCAGATAATTACTCACCTGTTTTGAAAGTTCAGTTTCAGAACCGGTATAAAAACGTCCAGCCACAGCAGGTTCACGCACATTTTGTGCTCCTGCCTGAACGTTTTTCGAGCAAGTCTTCCGCCGCATAGTTTATTGAAGAAAACGATACACAAACAATGGAGCAAAAAAGTAATAAGAGATATTTACGCATGATAGTTCCTTCCTGTAAAAGCTCAAATAACAAATCACAAATAATATACAATTTCCAAAAACCGAAACCTGCTCCTGTCAGGATCAGGAGTTCAGAGATTACAAAACAAACGCGCAGTTTTGGTCATTTGGTATTAGAATTTGGAGTTTGCCTGCTCCGTTAGATAAATATACTTTCTTTATTTGTTGTACTAAAGGTATAAAAGATAGAAACTATTATGTCGATCATACGCCTATAAAAAGCTATCTAACGGGGTGAATATTTTGGAATTTGTTTTTTGTAATTTTCTCAGAACCTAACAAGTGTAGGTCTCAGTCACATCTTTGCTGCGTTAAGGCATCCGCGTTCTCTCCTCCCTATTTGAGGTATTTGATTGCAACAAATCCGCTAATTAACAATATTATAAATACAATGGTAAAGATATTAAAAAACTTCTCGATAAATATCTTTATCTTTGGGCCGAATACATAGAACAAACCTGCAATTAAGAAGAATCTTGCACTTCTACTTAAGGCTGATGCCAGGATCAGGATAAAGATATTTACTTTGCATACACCGGCAGAAATGGTAAATACCTTGTAAGGGATGGGTGTAAATCCAGCCACTGCAATTGCCATAAATGCATTACTTTGATATTGTGTACTCACAGTATTAAACACGTCTGTAATGTTATAGAAACTGATAATTGGCCTTCCTACATACTCAAAAAATGCATAGCCAATCAAATAACCAAAACATCCTCCTAATACCGAACCGGCAGAGCATACCAGCGCGTATTTAAATGACTTGCTTGGAAGAGCGACTGCTAACGCTATTAATAGAACATCTGGAGGTATAGGAAAAAAAGAAGATTCACAAAAAGCAAGTATAAAGAGTGCCCATGTGCTGTGAGGAGTTTCTGCCCAATGTACCGTCCAATCATACAGCCTCCTTATATGATTTGCCTTTCTTGTGATATGCTCTTTTTCGATAGATTCCATGTAAATTCACTACCAGTATCAACAAGCAGCCTTGATACCTTTGTTGTTTTTTCACGATTAATATGATTATCGATTTTACAGCCAACGTAGAATGTACCCATCTGGTACCTCTTGGAAAATATGATAATTAGTATCTGTTGCGGAAAGCTCAAATATCCAAAAGTGTCATTCTGAATTTATTTCAGAATCTATATGTATAAATATGTTAAGAGACCCTGAAACGAGTTCAGGGTGACAAAACCGTGTTTCCGCAACAGATACTAATTAAAAAAATTACGCCTTGCTCATCATTTTAGGTTTATAAATACAATACGGTTCTTCTGCCATATAATCTCCTGTTTCATAAAATGCACGCGCCCTGCAGCCTTCGCACACTCTTTTGTATTCACACTCCCCGCATTTGCCTCCAAGTAAGTCTGGTTCCCTAAGTTTCATGAAAACCGGGGAATACTTCCAGATTTCCTTAAAAGGTTGTTTTTTGATGTTTCCAGCAGTTACTGGTAAGTAACCGCATGGGAAAACCTCTCCCTTATGGGAAACAAAGCAAACTCCGGTTCCGGCAAGACAGCCCTTCGTCATGGCCGCCATACCATGTGTTTTTGGTGTGATAGTGATGCCTTCTTCTTTGGCCCGCTGGCGCATTATCCTGAAATAGTGAGGCGAACAGGTTGCCTTTGTCTGGATCTTTGCCTCTCTGGATAAATCATAGAATTGGTTAAGTATATATTCGTATCTTTCAGGCTCCAGCATTTGATCATCAGCTATTTCAACTCCGCAACCAACCGGGACGAGCATAAATATGTGAATTGCTTCAGCGCCTAGCTTGAGAGCAAGGTTATACAGGTCTTGAAGCTGATGTGAATTGTGTTTTGCAATCGTACAGTTGATTTGCATACTCATCCCCAGGTTTTTTAAGTGATTGAATCCTTCGATAGCCCTTTCAAACGATCCCTTTAGTTTACGGAAATTGTCATGTGTTTCTGGATCTGCTCCATCGAGGCTTATGGAAACCCTGGATACTCCAGAATCTACAATTTTTTTAGCAAGGGTTTCGTCAACCAATGTTCCATTGGTAGCCAATGCTATAGTTAAGCCCTTTTTTACAGCGTATTTTGCAATATCGAATATATCAGGACGAAACAGTGGTTCTCCTCCGCTTAAGACAAGGATTGGTTTAGCCGTTTCTGCCAGGGCATCGATGAATTCATAGGATTCTTCTGTTGTCATGTCATCCTTTGCCAACTGGGTGCTAACGTCTAATCTTCTGCAGTGTATGCATTCCAGATTGCAACCAGCAGTTGTTTCCCAGAATACAAGGCGCAATTGGTTTTGCACATTTTTCATATATGCGTGAGAAACCCTGGCATGTCCATGGTCTTTTATACGTGAATAAACTTCCTTGATCGTTCCCTCCCTTGTGTCAATAGAACTTGAATCTTTATTGTGAAAACCCTTCATATCTTTTCCTTATTATTTACCTAGAAAATGTATTAAATTGTTTGTACTTGACAAGTCAATTTAGCACTGTAATATTAAATTTTTAAGCAATTAGCCATAATTTTACCCTTATTTCACATAAATTCAAACACAAAATAAATTACAAAATATATATGAAAAGTAGAGAAAAAATAACAACATACGATACTACATTACGTGACGGTAGTCAGACAGAAGGCGTATCCTTTTCCTTACAGGACAAAATTGGAATAGCCACTAAACTCGATGACCTTGGCATAGATTATGTAGAAGGTGGTTATCCTTTATCAAACCCCAAAGATAAAAGTTTTTTCAAAGAGATTAAGGATATTTCACTAAAACATACCAAAATAGCCGCCTTTGGTAGTACAAAGCGAGCAAATAGAAAAGCCTCAGAAGACCGTGGCATAAAGGCATTGCTCTTAACGGAAGCGCCCGTTGTAACAATCGTAGCTAAAAGCTGGGACTTCCATGTGACGGATGTTCTCAGGGTTTCACTGGATGAAAATCTGAAGATGGTTTCTGACACAGTTAGGTATTTAAAATCAAAAGGAAGAGAGGTCATTCTGGATGCAGAACATTTCTTTGACAGTTATGAGAATAACTCAAAATATGCCTTAAAAGTGCTGAAAGCTGCACAGGACTCCGGCGCTGATACGATAGTGCTTTGTGATACAAATGGAGGCTGCCTGCCACATAAAATAGAAAAGATTGCAAGTTTGGTCACAAATAAGATAAAAACTCCTCTGGGTATACACACACACAATGATTGTGACCTTGCAGTAGCTAATACTCTGGCAGCAGTAAATGCAGGAATTCGACATGTCCAGGGAACCATAAATGGATTTGGTGAACGGTGTGGCAATGCGGATCTATGTTCCGTAATCCCAAATTTAGTATTGAAAGGAAAGTACCGTTGCCTTGGTAATTCTGGACTAAAGAAACTTACAGAAATATCAAGGTTTGTTTACGAAGTGGCTAATTTTATTTCAAGACCCAATCAACCCTTTGTGGGTTCAAGCGCATTTGCGCATAAAGGAGGCTTGCACGTAAATGCAATACAAAAGAACAAGAATACCTATGAGCATATAGAACCAGAAGCAGTCGGAAACGAGAGGAAAATATTAATATCTGAACTATCTGGAAGCTCAAATATCCTGGCAAAAGTTGAAAAATATAATATTGAACACAATCCAAAATTGATGCGAAAGATTCTCAAGAAGGTTCAAGACCTTGAAAATCAAGGGTATCACTTTGAATCAGCAGAAGGCTCATTTGAACTCCTGGTCAAAAAGATAACAGGCAAACACAAAGGGTTTTTTGACCTTGAAGATTTCAGAGTAATAGTAGAAAAAGGAAAGGATGGAAAATCTATCACCAGGGCAACCGTTAAAATAAAGGTTAATAGCATAGAAGAACTAACGGTTAGTGACGGGGACGGTCCTGTAAATGCCTTGGATGGAGCTTTAAGGAAGGCCCTGGAGAAATTCTATCCAACCCTCAAGGATATGCAGCTTATGGATTATAAGGTACGTGTCATCAATCCCAAAGAAGCAACAGCCGCAAAAGTTAAGGTCGCAATTGAATCACATGACCATAAAGACATTTGGGGTACCATTGGTGTATCGGAAAACGTAATCGAGGCAAGCTGGCAGGCACTTGTTGACAGCATTGAATACAAACTCTTAAAGGATGAAAATGGAAATACCGACTAAATACAATCCTAAAGAAGTCGAAGACAAGTGGTACCAATTCTGGGAAAAAGGTAATTTTTTCCACAGCGAACCTAACCCCAGCGAAAGACCATACACTATAGTTATTCCACCACCAAATATTACGGGCGTATTACATATGGGGCATGCCCTGAACAATATACTGCAGGACATACTTATAAGGTGGAGACGAATGCAAGGCTTCAACACATTATGGATGCCCGGGACTGACCATGCAGGTATAGCAACGCAAAATGTTGTTGAAAAGGAGCTGGTAAAAAAGGAATTGAGTCGTGAGAAACTTGGACGTGAAAAATTCGTTGAAGAAGTGTGGAAATGGAAGAATGAATACGGCTCAGAAATCTTGAGACAGTTGAGAAAGCTGGGATGTTCGTGTGATTGGGAGAGGGAAAGATTTACAATGGATGAAGGTTTATCAAAAGCCGTAAAAGAGGCATTTGTTGAACTATATGAGAAAGGACTAATATATAAAGGAAAATACATCACTAACTGGTGTCCAAGGTGCCTCACTGCTCTTTCAGATGATGAGGTAGAACATGAAGACCATGAAGGGCATCTCTGGTATATCAGATATCCTTTCCGAGATGAACCCCATCTCTTTGTTAATATAGCAACAACACGTCCAGAGACGATGCTAGGAGATGTAGCCGTGGCGGTACATCCTGACGATGAAAGGTATAAGGAAATGATCGGAGAGGCGCTAAAACTTCCAGTGGTAGGACGCGAAATACCCATAATTGCAGATGAATCAATTAATCCCCAATTTGGTACTGGAGCCGTAAAAGTTACTCCCGCACATGATCCAAATGATTTTGAAATCGGTAAGAGGCATAATTTAGAACCCATTACGATTATAAACGAAGATGGCACTATAAGAGGAGATGCGGCGAATTATACCGGTATGGACAGATATGAATGTCGTGAGGCATTAGTCGAAGAACTTAAAGAAAAAAAGTATATTATGAAGGTTCAACCATATTCCCACTCAGTAGGACATTGCTATCGTTGTAGAACCGTTATCGAACCATATCTCTCTGATCAATGGTTCATCAGAATGAAGCCTTTAGCCGATGCGGCAATTGAAGCTCAAAATAAAGGGAATATTCATTTTTATCCTGAAAGGTGGACAAAGGTATATTTGAGCTGGTTGGAAAACGTGAAGGATTGGTGTATCTCTAGACAGATATGGTGGGGTCACAGGATTCCAGCCTGGCAATGTAAAAGTTGTAACGAAATAAGCATCACTCGTGAAACTCCTACGAAGTGCCCAAAATGTGGTAACGGTATGTTAGTCGAGGAAGAAGATGTCTTAGATACGTGGTTCAGTTCTGCACTATGGCCTTTTTCAACTATGGGATGGCCTGAAGAGACTAAGGAATTAAAATACTACTATCCAACATCCACACTCGTTACTGACCGAGGGATTATATACTTCTGGGTGGCGAGAATGGTAATGATGGGATTAGAAATCAGGAAAGAAACCCCTTTCCACAACGTCTATGTACATGGAACCATCCTTGACGAATTTGGAAGGAAAATGAGTAAGTCTCTAGGCAATGGGATTGATCCTTTATTGATGATTGACCAATATGGAGCAGATGCAGTCAGGACTTCGATGATAATGTTGACTGCCGAAGGACAGGATATAAAACTGCATGAAAGTAAGTTTGAAATGGGACGGAATTTTATTAACAAGGTATGGAATGCAGCCAGATTTGCAATGTTAAATTTAAAACCTGATGGAGTTTCTGACATAAAAACCAAAGAAGATGATTATGTTTTTGAAGATGTTTGGATAATAAGCCGTTTAGATTCAATTATAGAGACGTGTACAGTCTCCTTAGAAAAATACAGATTCAACGAGGCCATAAAAGCATTATACGAATTTATCTGGCATGAATTCTGTGATTGGTATTTGGAAATAATCAAACCAAGGCTTTATGATTCCAATAATAAAAAAAGCAAAATGGTAGCACAAAAGGTTTTGATCTATGTATTTGATAATATCCTGCGTTTATTGCATCCTTTTGCCCCATTTTTTACTGAAGAAATATGGCAACATTTAAAACGTTCAGCTAATGAAAGCAAATTGATCTTAACCGATACTATGAACAATGAAAGTCTGATGATATGCCCATGGCCTAAGACCCGTCCGAACGGCTTGGCCGGGCGAGAAGATACAATAAAGACCAACAAGGACGTTATCGAAACAATGTCGCTACTTCAAAACATGGTCAGGGCAATCCGAAATATCAGGCGCAACATGAGCATACCTAAAAAACAACCACTGAAGGCCTTGATCTCGGTTCACGATAAAAGAATTAAGAGCGAGCTTGATAAGCATCACAATTTTCTTAATCAGATGGCAAATCTTGACAGTTTAGAAATAGGGGTTGACCTAAAAAAACCAGAATCATCTGCAAGTGAGGTAGTAAACGATATACAGATTTTTGTCCCCTTAGAAGGGCTTATTGATATAGAAATAGAGAAAAAAAGGCAGTTGGAACGTATAAATAAACTTGAATCACATCTGGAATCAGTGAGGAAAAAACTCTTTAATAAAGAATTCATCCGTAATGCCCCCAATCACATTGTTAATGCAGAAAAGGATAAAGAGGCAGAACTTTTGGGACAAATTATTAAGACAAGGAGTATATTACACGACTTAGATAAAGACATATAAAATTTAAATTAGATTCTTCGGTCGTATCCTCCCTCAGAATGACATGTTGACACACCTTGTCATTCTGAGTCCTTCGCTTTATGTCATTCTGAGTGAAGCGAAGAATCTATTTGTTCCGTAGTAATAGATGCAGAAAAAAATCTAAATGTGTCGCTCAGAGCTTGTCCTTGAGCCCTGTGGAGTAAAACGGATCAAAACTACTCCACAGGACGAAGGAATAAATTCCACGAAGAATCTCTAGTTTGAAAGCAAATAATTTTTCGAGGAGAATAAAAGTCTAAGGACTTAATTCTCAAAGACTTAAAATGGAAATTCCTATACAATTAAATTAACGCCCTCTAGGCGGGCTACGATTGCCAAATGTAGCGGAAACCTTTAGGTTTCCACCTCCATGGGTTTGGTAAGCAAAAATAGTTGTTAGAACGTTTACATTGCAACTGATTCCCATGATGGGTGGAGGTCTGAAGACCTCCGCTACAGACATAATAAAAGGCTAAAGCCTTCCGCTACATCTTAATTCAATGACATTACCATCTAGGCAGAGATTCGCTTTTTGGAGAAAACCTCAATGTTAAAATTACCCGGTTTGTATTTAATATTATTTTTTTTATTTATGACAACCACAGTATCAGCAGAAAGAGAACAATCTAGCACAGAATTGTACAATGAATGTCCAAAGTGCGGAACCAAATACTCATATGATGTCAAGTTTTGTGGGAAAGATGGAAGCAAGTTGGTAGAAACCCAAAAGAGTATGATATGCCCAAAATGTAAAAAGAAAGGAATGCCCGGAGAAAAATTCTGTAGAGAAGACGGCGAAAAGCTTTTAACTGTTGACGAAATTATAATAGATGAACAAAAACTCTTAGAAAACAAAGAAAAGGCCTTAGACCATTTCGAAAAGGGAAACAAATATTCTGACAATAAAGAATTCGATAAGGCGCTGGATGAGTTCAAAAAAGCTATTGCTTTATATCCTGACTTACCTAAACTTCAATATAACATAGGCTGGCTTTACGGAAAGATTGGGTTGCAGAAAGAAGCAATAAACCATCTTAGAAAATATTGTTTACTGGCACCTGAAGCAGAAGACAACGATAAGGTGGTATCTTATATTGCACTACTACATGGAATCTTAAATAGAAAAAATAAATTGATTGAAGCACATAAAAAAAGAGATGCTATTATGAAGGAAGCCTTACCCGGTATAAAAGAAAAATGCGATATGGTATTAATCCCTGCTGGACCATTTATAATGGGAATAAATGATATAAAACAAGAGCAACGTCCAAGCCATAAGGTCTATCTTAACGCATTTTATATTAATAGATATGAGGTAACAAATGCCCAATACTATGAGTTCCTGGATTACATAAAGAAAACAAATGATCATAGTAAATGTCATAAAGATGAACCGAAGAACAAAGACCACACTCCTAATAGTTGGAAAGATGATTATTACAATCACCCGGAGTATCCTGTAATTAGGGTGGATTGGTATGATGCATATGCTTATGCAGCATGGGCTGGTAAGAGGTTACCAACAGAGGCTGAGTGGGAAAAGGCAGCCAGAGGAACAGATGAAAGGAGATGGCCCTGGGGGGATGAATGGGACTTTAAAAAATGCAATGTTGGAGACCCTGAACCGATTGGAAGTTATGAGGAAGGTAAAAGTGCATATGGATGTTATGATATGGCTGGTAGTGTTGCAGAGTGGTGTGCTGACTGGGGAGATATGCTTTATTACACCAGAAGTCCCAGGAAAAACCCGAAAGGACCAAAAAAAGGCGAGAAGAAGATAGTTCGAGGCGGTTCTAGATTTGCTAATGTTGGCGTTTTATTACGATGCACTGCACGGAAGGCAATGAATCCCCATCTGGGTAATGTAGGTGTAGGGTTCCGTTGCACAAAGTAAATCCCCCCCGCCTACCTGCCCGACGGATGGCAGGCGGGCCGTCAGGCATGCTTTTCTAAAGGGGGACTAAGGGGGATTTATCAACTTACTTTTCATACCACCATTTAACAAAAAGACTATCCGATAGCAATTCTCTATGATAAAAATCAAATTGCTTTTACGTGTCACGCTACCCAGTACTAAATATATCATTTATATATCTTGATAACTCTGAGAAATTAAATGGCTTTTTGATAATAAATTCTACTTTTAGCTCCTCTCCTTCTTTAGTCTCAATCTTGTCACCCCAACCAGTTATCAGGCCCACCTTTGGCCTCTTGTCTAACCCATCCAGGGCTTTTATTACATCATATCCAGATAAATCCGGCATGACCAGGTCAGTTAACACAAGATCAAAGTTTTCTGTTTTTAGTATTTTAAGGGCCTCGGCTCCACTGTTAACAACCTTAACATCATGACCGTCTCTGGAGAAAAAATTGCCCAGAATATTACATATATCTTCCTCATCGTCTATTACTAAAATGCGGAGCATTTTGGTTTTTATCCCCTGGCTCGGTTCAGGTGACACCGTTTGTTGAGAAGTATCATTGGTAACAGGAAATCTCAGGGTAAATGTTGTGCCCTTCCCCTCCTCACTTTCCACACCTATCTTTCCACCATGTCCTGTTATTATGCCATAGGCAACACTCATTCCCAACCCACTTCCTTCCGGCCTTCTTGTGGTGAAAAAAGGGTCAAATATCTTTTGCTTTACATCTTCCGACATACCCTTGCCTGTATCAGATATGCTTATGTATACATTACGGTCTTCCGTCCACGTACGAAATGATAGACGACCACCTCCGGACATTACATCCAGGGCATTATTTATTATGTTTATGAACACCTCTCTTAACTCTGAAGAATTACCCATTACGGTTGGTGTCTCCTTGATATCTTCCAGGTTTATGTCATAGGTTATTCCTTTTGCCTTGGCTATATTCATCCATTTTGGCCTTGAGAATTCAATTGCATGCTCTAATATTTTCTTTATATCAACTGTATCAAACTCTGAGATTTCTTTATCTGTTCTCGTAAACTTCTTCATCCTGTTAACTATTTCAGCACCATCTTTAGTTGCCTTCCTAATAATAGTAAGCCCATCCATCATTTCTTTATGGTCTCTATATATCATTTCTAGCAATTGTGCATTGCAAGAGATTATGGCAAGAATATTATTAAAATCGTGAGCCACACCAGATGTCATCATACCCATTGACTTCAGTTTCTCTGATTGTAAGAGCGTTTCCTCCATCTTCTTTTTCTCGGTGATGTCCTCATTAACAGCAACGAAATGTGTAATGATGCCTTCTGTATTTCTAATAGGTGAAATACATGCTGACTCCCAATAGAGTTCACCATTTTTTTTCTTATTACAAAATTCCCCTCGCCATTCTTTGCCTGAAGTAATAGTTTTCCAAAGCTCTTTATATACTTCCGGGGATGTTTTATCAGATTTTAAGATACTCGGGAGTTGCCCAATGGCTTCATCGATACTGAAGCCAGTAAGTTGGGTGAATTTGGAGTTGACAAATTCTATTTTGCCTTTTAAGTCTGTAATCATAACCACACTAGGACTTTGTTCAACGGCGTGAGATAACTTGCGTATCTGATCTTCTACCTTTCTGCGCTTAGTGACTTGCATAAGGATAGACAGAAGACGGTTCATGTCTAATGGTTTAGTTTCATAAGATACGACATGTTCTTGTTTCACCGCTTCAATAGCGCTATCAAGCGAAGCATAAGCAGTTATATAAATAAATTCCGTTGAAGGGGAAATACTCATCAATTTCTTAATAAGCTCGGCACCTGGAATATCAGGTAGCTTAACATCAACGAGGGCAATGTCGTATCTATTCTTTTGTAATAAGACAATTGCATCTTTACCATTATTAGCGTACTCAACGGTGTAACCATTCTCTTCTAAGATATCACATATGTTAGTACATAGCTCTTTGTTGTCATCGACAATGAATATGCGGGATTTCGTCTCCATCTGGTTAGTTTCCGTTTATATATTTGTTCAATTATAATTATACTACATAGACCACAGGGTTCCCATCGATCATTCCAATGAATTAAATGCCCCATGTCCTCCCTTTACAAAAGGGGGAATTAAGGGGGATTGTTGCTATCACTTTATTATTTATTTATGGCTGCCTCTTAATTCTTGTTTCTTGTTTCTTGTTTCTGTCTCTTGCCTCTTGCGCCTACTACTTACTGTCAACTATCTCTAGCTTCTATTTTCCAACACTCTCTGCATAGTCTCCTGCAAACGATCCATATCCAATGGCTTTTCCATACATGCATATACATTTTTATTCAAAGCCTGCTCGACAAGGTTTCCCGTCTCATCCTTAAATGCTGTGATAATGACGACCACCACTTCAGGCCGAATATCACGTATAGCTAAATAGGTCTCTAATCCATTCATTTCTGGTAGCTTCATATCCAGGAGGATAATGTTAAATTTCTTCTCCTTGCTCATTTGGACTGCGATTTCGCCATCTTTGGCAATTGTTACCCGATATCCTTTTTCAACTAGTATATCACTCAGGTTGATACATAATTCCTCGTTATCATCAGCTACCATAATCAACGCCCCATTTGGAATAGCCTTTTCAATACTACAGAACAGCCTTTTAAGGTTTAAAGGCTTTTGGAAGGCGCCAAAGGCTCCTTCCTGCAATGACAGCTTGACAAGGTCTTCTACCATAAAAGCCGTCATCATAATAACGGGTGTTTCCGGAGAAACCTCCTTGAGTTTCCTGAATGTTTCAACACCATCCATCTTGGGCATCTTAATATCCATCAAGACCAGATCAAAATCGTTTTCTTTGATTGATTCAATGGCCCCGAACCCATCGTAAGCCTCGACAGTTTCATACCCCTCTAATTCTAAAACGTCTGCAATATTCTCGCAAAAATCGGTATTATTATCCACGATGAGAATTCTTTCTTTTGTTTTCATAGTTAACTCCTTTCATTGTTTGTTTCAGAAATGGTAGACGGACGATAAAAGTTGCTCCTTCCCCCAGTTCTGATTGGGCTTCTATCTCGCCTCTATGTTTTTCCATAATCATCTGGCAGATAGTGAGTCCAAATCCAAGACCTTTTGCCTTGGTGCCAAAGAATGACTGGAAGATTTTTCTTAGGTTTTCCGACGTAATGCCGGGGCCAGAGTCCTTGAACGATACTTCGACCCAATTATTACTTCCTCTGTCAGCAGTTATCCAAATAGTCCCTTTTTTATCCATTGCCTGTACTGCGTTGTTTAAGATGTTATTGAATACCATTAAGAGCTGATTCTCATCCACATCCACGAAGAACTTATCTCTTGGCACCTTCTCAATAATCTTGACAGCTTGTGGAATCTTAGAGATAATTATTCCATCTTCTATAGCATTGGCAATATCTATTCTGGTCTTTTGAGGCTCCTTCATCTTTGTCAGATCTTGCAGGCTTTGGATAATATCATCGGAAATCCTAGTCTGGTTGATTATACGATCGAGGTGCGTCATAGCTTTTTCATCCGCATCTTTAAGCTTCTTCTTCAGGTAGTAGGCCGAACTGTCAATCACACCGAGGGGATTCCGTATCTCATGAGCAATACCGCTCGATAACTTGCCCAGCACTGCAAGTCGTTCTGCGTCTATCAGTTTTTCCTGTGAAGCTTTTAATTCTTTTGTCCGTTCTTCGACAAGTGTCTCTAAGCAATCTCGGTGTTTTGCCAATTCTTCTTCTGCCTTCTTACGCTCGGTGATGTCCTCGAGAACGGAGACAATGTAATTTGGTTCACCACTCGGCTTACGTATAAGTACCCCCGCCGCCAGATTTCCCCAAATGATAGTACCGTCTTTCCTGATGTAACGTTTTTCTATTCTATAGCTGGAAGTTTCTCCATCCAAAATCTTTTTTCGAGCTTCATTTTGTGCATAAAGGTCATCGGGATATGTAATGTCCTGGTATGTACGTTCAAGTATTTCTTGCTCGGTATATCCCGTGATTTCACAGAAACGCTTATTAACTCTGAGAAATTGACCATTCGAAGCAACATGAACGATGCCGACGGCTGCTTGTTCGAAAAGACTTCTAAATTGCGCCTCACTCTCCAGCAACCCCTCCTCTGCCGCCCTACGCTTAATGATATAATTTCTCATCATTCGCAGTACATATATCCAGGCAAAAATTAAACATGGTAGAGTAATGGAGATAACTATGAAAGTTATGTATGCACGGTGACGATGCTCTTTAAGGACGTCATTCACGCAACTTTGCATTGAGGCCGTAATCTGCTTCATACCTTCGGCGTAAATCTGCTTCTGATCTTCATATTCCTCACTAAATAGCAGAGCCGAGGCAACTTCATTTTGCCCCTGACTCACCAATTCAAAGGCTTGTTTCTGCATTGTAACCAGTTTGATGTTAGCAACATCCGTCTGAGTGGCGGCTTTACTCATGAATGTCTCAGGTACCAATCTTTTGGCCTCTTTGATAGCAGCATCCAATTGTGGCTCGAAGCTTCGATAACGTTCTTCCCACTGCAAGTTGCCTGTTTCTGCTCCCATGCGGGCCGACATGGTTAACACCTCATCTAGATGAATAATGATGCCGACCAGCTTCTGAAGTCGGAAATCTCGTTCCTGAATCGTCTTGATGTCTTTGTATGAACGCAAAGATTGCCAGCCTAAACCTAAAAACAGTACAAGTGTGACAAACAAGATAAACAAAAAGGTGAATATAGGGAAATGCCTTTTTGATGTTGTTTTTCCACGAGTCATACAGTTAATTTATCCTGTGACAAATTGTGTAGACGTTGTTTATAAAAACGTATTTTTATAATAAGCTACGTGCAGATGATACAATATTTGAATGTTGATATGGATATATTAATAGAAAATGTTATTTTTGTGAATAAGAGTAATTGAGTAAAAATCAGACCAGTAGTTTCTTGTAATATCATTGGCTTATCCAATTACGACTTATAGTCCCTTAATTTCAAAATTCTCAAGAATAGTATACTATAGCAAGTGTAATATTCAACAAGGAAATCACTTTATAAAGCAAAAGATTTTATGAAAGATTCAAATCCTCAATATGTCAAACTTAATATAGAATTCTCTTTTTACGAAATTTAAGTTACTTTGAAAGCGCCATACGTAACCTGTTGATTATTAACATGTTAAGATGTTGAACAAAAATAATTTAAAGTTTTAGGTAAAGAATTTTTTAGATGCACCGATAATTATACATTAGACTTATCAAATTATTTTGTTGAAACAATTTTTTTTGATTAGAATAAATTTAACTTGCTAAAATTAATTGCGATCACATAAGCGCCATTTTTGCAGCGTATTGAATGACATCCAAAATTTTATGATGCAAGCCGAGTTTTTATATTTGCTTATAAAAACTTCCACCCACTCTTTAATAATGCAAACCAGTAGAATCATAATTGCTGGTCGCTATGACTACTAATATATAAGCTGGTATTTAAGTTGAGGATAGAGAAATGCAGGATGATAAAAAAGGTGATGAAAGAAGAATTGATGAAAGATTAGATCTCTCATTAGAAATAGCGTTACCCAGTAGTAATGGTAAGACAATAAACGTTAGTGCGAGTGGGGTTTTTTTTGAAGTAACAACAGATGATATCGACTCGTTTTCCCCGGGGAAAACAATCCCAATTGAAATATCCACTACCACTAAAATATCTGATCTTAGCGAAAGAAAGATCAAACTTAAAGGAAATGGGACAATTATCAGAAGTAAAGAATTAGGTGTAACGGATCATGGTATAAAATTGGCTGTAGCTTTAAAATTCAAGAAAAGTCTTGATACTGTAATTAATGTATTTTAAAGAATTATCTCTTGAATTTTGTTAGTAAGAGTGTATAATTCCCATAATCTTTAGATTTCTGAAAACGAGACAGGAGATTTTTTTATGGAAGACATTTTTAAAAAGTTAGACGAACTCATGACGAGTGATCTTGTTCGGAAAATTGGGGGATTAGTTTGCTTGCTTATAGTTGTTATATTAGCTGCCGCATTCCTTTTTGGTGCAGGGGATGTTATAAATACAATGAAAAAGCCAATAGCAGTTGAAGAAGCCCCTGCTGAAGAAGAAGCAGAGGAAGAAGCTATGGAAGAGGAAGAGATAACTGAAGAAACTGAAGAGGAAACAGATGAAGCTGCCGAAGAAGAGACTGAGGAATAACTCCTGTTAGAAAACCTTCTCTAGCTCAATAAACAGACGTAATTACAAGGTGACAATTGTAGTAAAATGTATCATTCGTTCTTTTCTTTCTCTTTATATCCTTCATGACAATCATCGCAGGATTTTATCATTTTCTCAAACTCTACATCTGCAATCCTTGTGTCACGTTCCTTACAAGATAAAATCAATCTATTTACTGCATTATAAAATCTGTCACCCAATATAATAAACTCACCAGAAACACCCGGGTGGTTTTTTATATACAAATTAACACAACTAACGCCAATACCTTGTTTCAATTCACTTGCCCACATCTCTATCTCAATCCAATCCCTGGATTCTAAGGCCCTTGCTAATCTCCTGGTATCTCTAGATGTCTTTTTCATGGCACGATCCAGAGTTTCTTCTTCTGACATGTATGCTTTTATTTCTTCAACCTCTACTTCTTCTGATTTTTTACAAGAAAAAAGACCTGCAAACATTACAGGCATAATTACATAAATTATCAATAACTGTTTCATTTTTTTCCCTTGCATTATTCTAAAACTCTGCCACGAAGACCCACCCGACTACCAGACTGTACCACAATGTCATTCTGAGGCTTTAACCGAAGAATCTCGATCTTGTAACCTATAACAATCATAAATCGTTTTGTAATGCTAATGTTAGTTCTTTTTTCCCTTTATATCTTTCATGACATTCATCACAAGACTTTATCATTTTTTCAAACTCTACATCTGCAACCTTAGCATCACGGTTTCTGCAAGTAATGATCAATCTCCTAACAGTATTATAAAATCTGTTACCTAATATAATAAACTCACTTGAAATGCCAGGAGTTTCTTTCATATACAGTTCCACACAACTATAGCCAATACCTTCCTTCACTTCATTTGCCCACATTTCTATCTCAACCCAATCCCTGGATTTCAAAGCTCTCACTAATTTCCTCATATCTCTGGATGCCCTCTTCATTGCCTGATCTAAGGTCTCTTCCTCTGATGTGAGTGACTTTATTTCTTCAACCTTTCCCTCGACAGGCTCAGGACTAGATACCTCCTCTGGCTTTTTGCAAGAAACAAGCCCCGTAAACATTACATACATGATAATTAGTATTATGAATAATTGTTTCATTTCTTGAAGTTTGAATTTCTAAATAAGTATTAGAAGGAACAATAAATATTATTATATTTTAGTATCGGAAATACATCTTAAATTTCCCACATTTTATTGAGTAGGCACTTTGGTTGCAACTTCGCCGTATCATGCCTTATGTGACAAGTGTTCTTATGACGTGTTAATTTAACAGTAAGTACTAAGAAACATTTCCAATGGAGTAACTGTAACATTTTTCCTTATTGGATATTTTTCTTTAACTGGCGAAATAATCCACGCTTCTTTAATTGCAAGGTATTCCAGCGCATTCCAGAATCCTTTTGAAATTTGCGGGGCTGACGAAGCCTTACATTCGACTGCAATTTTCTTTTTTCCCTTTTCAAGAATGAGGTCAACTTCAGTTCCCGATGAAGTTCTATAAAAGCTTGCATTCCATTTAGGCAATTTTGAAAGGATATTTTCAATAACAAAGCCTTCCCACGATGCGCCGTATACAGGGTGGCCCATAAGATTGTCAAAATTCTCTATTTCCAGAAGTGAATGTAGAATACCTGAGTCCCGAATATAAACCTTTGGTGATTTTATAAGTCTTTTTTTTAAATTTGGTTCGTGCGGAGGTATAATTCTCACCATGAATGTCTGTACAAGAAGATCAATATATGATCTGATAGTTGTGTGCAAGGGTCGATTTCCCGCTTTGGCGTGGACCGAGTATTGTTACTACCGGGAAATCAAGCAGATACTCTTTTACTTCTTCCTGAATCAAACGGGGGATATATGTGTGCATATTGAAAGTATAACTTTCAAATTACAATATTGCAAGTTATATTATTACGATAGCCAACCATATAAGACTATCAAGTCTATATCGCTGTCAGTCGTTGGCTGCCCATAAGCATAAGAACCAAAAAGGATTATTCTTTCAATGTTAAAATTACTTGTAATTTTTTCTACAACTACCTTCAAATAGTTTTCAATATCCATGATTATTCCTTATTTCTCAATTTATACATTTATGCCTTCATAATAAATATTGTACTCCCTTACCTCATGTATGCTAGCTTTTTTTATTACAAGCTCTTTAAATATCCTCACCATTTTCAGTCTCTTTCATTCATTTTGATCTTTTCATTAAAAATAAACTGTATATACTTCTCGTATTTTAATAGTCGTTGACTCTATTTATAATTAAGTTGACTTATGAGAATGCAGAAGCTGAAATTCCAGAATGCTAAGAATTGACCAAGTAAAAAACAAAAAAATAGGTATGGTGTCCCCTGATTGCTGCAAAAAATAGGTATGGTGTCCCCTGATTGCTGCAAAAAATAGGTATGGTGTCCCCTGATTGCTGCCATATATCTTTTTGATACATTCGCGCCATTTTTTGATGGAATTACGTGGTGTACTGAATTACGATCAGACACATTCTATTATCTCAAGCATTTTT
>MAYW01000074.1 GCA_001723765.1 Candidatus Scalindua rubra | reverse complement strand
TTATTCTTTGATCCGAAAAAAATCATTTGATAAGTATCTATAATATAAGGACATACATACAATACTTATATAAGAATGTTCCATGCGAGATTCTTTCTATTTGTTTTTGTATCAACTTGTATATTTTTTCTACATTTTGCAGGAAAAATTTTCCATATTACTTAAATTAGCTCCCGCTGGTCGCTAATTTATGACATTTTGCTTCACAAAATATAAAAAAAAAAATCTGCTTAAAAGGATTGCATCCTGTTTATACTTCCATTACAATTTTAGTATATGGAGCACATCGAAAAAATATGTAAAAAGTATAGTATTTCCTTATGTTATATCTTTGGTTCCAAAAAAGAAGAAGCAAGGTCTATTTTAGAAAGCAATTGTCCTGAAATGAAAGACACCGAGTCTGATATTGATTTTGCAGTGTTGTTTTTAGCACCTCCAGAGAACACCCTTGAAACATATGCACTTTTGAGTCTTGACCTTCAAGATATTGTATCTCCTTTTATGTGAAAAAAGAATTTGCATAAAAAAAGCAAGGATTGAATAAAAAAGATTATGTAGAAAGTAATACAGAAACAGGAAGGAAGTTTGGTATAAGTAACTCAAGCCGTAATTTTCATATTAACAGAATAAGAAAACAGATATCCTGCTTTACCCGCCATAAGGCTAGCTCACTTTAGTCGTTATAACCCTGGAAATGGAAACTAAAGCAAACGCCACTCCCACTATAATTGCCGAAAGGAAAAGAGGAGATGAAAAATTCATATGCAACAATAACACAATCAATCTTCGACTTTCTCATTTCTGGCAATGGTCTGTCTCTGATCTTCTCAGCAATGCCACAAGGGGGATATTAGCAGAATTCATGGTAGCAAGTGCCTTGGGAATAAATGAAGGAATTCGTAATGAATGGGATGCCTATGATTTAAAAACAAAATCAGGAATTAGAATTGAAGTAAAGTCATCAGGGGAAGAAGAGAGAAGAGGGTCACACCTTGATTAGTGATTATAATTATAATTACTATTACTGATATTAAGATACTGTTTAGAAACTGCACGTTGAGATCATCTTATTTTGTAAGCCGTTTGGACATCTGTTTTTCAACCTCTTCATGAGAAATACCTATGCCGTCATCAAGCTCCCTTAATCCCACATCAACCTGAAGTTTGAAATACAACTCTTCCATAATATCATCAACCGTCTACCATATTGTCTTTATTTTTTTGTAATTTCCAATCACTTTATCTTTAGTTACCAGGGGAACATTTAAATCTATTGCAGTTGCAACAATTATTCTATCTGCTGGATCACCAGGAAAAGTATCTGACAACTCATAATTGATTGCTGCTATTGACGGTGTAATACCAACAGAAGTACATTGAGGTAACCGTTCAACTAATTCAAGCCATTCTTTTAATTGAATATTAAATACTAAGCGTCCTTTTGCTACAAGCATTGAAATTTCCCAATATGAAATTTGAGAAAAATATATTTTTTGTAAACTAAACGCTCGATTAATTTCTCTCCTTGCCTTTGTTGAAAGTAATTTAGGATTATCAATAAACCATATTAAAACATGTGTATCTAATAATATCATTTTTCTGCATTCCAATCTTCTTCAATGGGTGAAATTATATCTCCATAATATTTTACCTTACCTCTTAATGCCTTCAAATTATTGTCACTTTTAAATGGGACTAACTTTGCAACAGGTTTGCCATTTTTAGTTATAACCATCGGTTTTTTGGTTTTATCCATTTTTGTTATTAAATCTAGACATTTTGCCTTAAATTCACTAATTGCTACTGTTTTCATTTTTATACCCTCAAAATTAGATATTACAATAATACAGCAATTAACAGAAAAACACTTTGAAGATATTATACAAATAATATTATTATAGTCAAGTATAATGACTGGTCATGAATTGTGTCTAGGGGGAAGAAGAGGGTCACCTCTTGATTTGTGATTATAATTACTATTACTGATATTAAGATACTGTTTAGAAACTGCACGTTGAGGAAAAATAGGGACAGACACTTATTAGAAAAAGAGTGTCTGCCCCTATATACCCGATTGCTTGTAGATATGTTAATCTTACCTATATTCCTTTTGCATAGGATACATTTTAACTACATTGAGCTTTGATTTGATCAAGATTAAAAATCGCGTCTTCATTATTTGGATCTAATTCTAAGGTCTTTCGAAAACACTCTGACGCCTTTCTACTCTCGTTTTGCTTAGAATATACGAACCCCAAATTATTTAATACAGTTGAATTATTGTGATTAAGTATTAGGATTTTATGGAATAGAGCTTCTGCATCTTTAAATTTATTTAGGCTACAATAGGCTTCACCGAGCTTATTCAACAATTCCAACCTAGACGTTGTTGGAACAATTTTATTTTCAATTAACCTATTGTAAAACCTGAATAATAATTTATAGTTACCCAATCCCATTAAGCAGTCTCCCAGTATAGACAAGTGTTCGATATTTTGAGGGTCTTTTTTCAACAACTGCTTTGCAGTTTTTAAAGCCGTGTTCCAGTCTTGTTTTTCAGAACTCTCAAATGATTCGTTTCTTTCTAATTTTACTTCTTCATTTTTCTCCACATTGCTTGTTTTGTCATAAGGCGACATTAATTCCGTCAATTCCCTATCAGCTCTATAAAGAGGGTATCCTCTCATGTGCTCATCTTTTGAATAATATATTCCAGTCAATTTCTCAAAATCTTTGATATCTCCCTTTCCATCAGCAAAGACTATTATTTCCGGGAATCCTGTTTTAAATAAATTTTCTTTCTGCTTTATGATTTTAAAATTATTAAATTTAAATATAGAGTTCAAGAAGTCGAGTAATGCAGGATTTGATTTGTTGTAAATTTCCAAATAGTCTTCTGCATATAAACAAAAGTCAGGACAAAAAGAACTTCTTTCGGAATACAAAATAATATAGGGTGCCCAGCCACATACAAGAATTTTGTCATCTGGATTAGTAGTCTTCTTTATATATTTACCAATGTCTATGGTGCCTTTATAATTAGCATTTACAAAATTATCACCATAGAACTTTCTGAGAAAACCATATGGATCTCTATGTGGAATGTAGAATTTGTAATCAACTATAATGGCAAAAAGAAACACGCCACAAATGGCTGAGATTCCACTTAATTGCAATGTATTTAGGTTTGACCCTGTGTGTAAGTTTGATACTATTTCACCAAGGCTATAGCTGGCCAGGATAACTAACCAGGGAATCATATATAACCAATAATGAGGGAAAAGCGTGCCTCGCATAAAAATCATCCATATCGAAGCTAAAAGGCATGCAAATAATCCAAGATAAAAAATAGAAAAGTTATAATTGACAATAAAAGAGATTGAACTAATAGTGGTAACAAATAATACGGGAAAAAGTGACAGTGAGTTGTTTAAAAGAACATGTTTTTTTGTTTTGTTATCCATTTCACCTCTAACCATCATTTTCGGATAAAGTTTGTTGTATTTTTTTGGATTAACAGCCGAAGGAATCATAACAAGCCAATTACATGCTAAGTACTCCCAAAAAGCATTCTTTTTCCAATAATAAAGCAATGGGATAAGATTGGTAAGGAATGCACTACCTCCAAAAATTAAATAAGAGGTTAAGGAAATGTCTCTTCCTATCATCATTAGAAGATATCCTGGTAAATAAAGAATAGTAGTTTGTTTGATGAGGATGGCATAACCAAAAAACATACCTGATAGAGCAATTAAAAGATAACTATCTGTTTTAGACGCTTGTATGATTAAGAGTAGACTGGCAAGTGAGGGAAGGGCTAAAAGAGATTCAATTGGTCCCCAATTCCCGCCAATACGGGGGTTTACAATATATAGGGCAAATAAAACTCCCGCTATTATTGCAGAGGTAAGACCAAATAGATTATAAACAATCCAGTAGACAATAACTGCTGATAAAGAACACCACAAGCACATAAACCAATTGCAATACTTGTTGTCCTTACCAAAGAGGTATTGAAGTACAATTACATGTAAAAAATGTCCTATGGTGTAAACGGTTTTATCCTTAAAAAGGGCAATTTTTTTCTTTAAGACCTGATCTGCAAGATATGCATTTCCTGCCTGATCCTGACCATAAGGAGTTTTAAGAAAAGGTATCCAGGTAATAATTCCGAAGATAAAGATAAAAAGGCTGATTGTATATTCCATAACTTAATTGACTTTTTTGTCTTCAACTTCTCGGTTAAGAAAAGTTATTTCCTGTGCTAGGTCTTTAAACCTATCTGAGAGTGCTGAAATTACCATAGAAAAATGAATATTGATTATTAATAAAGAGATTAATATGAAAAAGAAGATAATTTCTATCCAGGAATCTACTCCCATAAAATTCATAGAAAAATCTATTGCACCAGGCCAGAGCATTAAAACAAGAAATCCAAATCCAAAGACCAACCAAATCCAGGAGGCACCAGTTTTGAGTTTGTTACTGTAAATTAATCTCATTATTAAAATAAACATCAGTATTGATAAAATTCTTATAGTTAAATATTTGAGTTCCATGATTACTTTTATCCTAAGTTATATTGATTATTAATTGTTTATGTTGATCACATTATGATGCATTAATATTCTTAATGCAGTAACTTAACATTTGTGGTAGCTACTGGCCTAATTTTTTTATCAGTGTATACTAAATTGCTTAATTCTTCTGAATCTTCATATATTTTTTTCTTTCTTAATACTGTTATTAAGATAGAAATTAACATCTTGATTACGTAGATAAGAGTTTTTAGTCCAGTTGTCATGGACTTCCCATTTAAACGATCGTACATAATTACGGGGATTTCTTTTATCCTGAACCCAGCAAATATCAGGGTTATTATTGTGTCGGCGTCAGGATAGTCATAGGGGAAGTTATCCACCTTTGAAAAATAGTTAAAGGCCTTACGATTAAGGGCTTGGAAACCAGAGGTCGAATCGCTAATCTTCTGTCTTGTAATCAAACTTGCTATTTTTGAAAAAAACTTGATTCCTATTTTTCTTGCAATAGGCACATCGTAGCTTCCTCCTTCTAGAAAGCGTGAGCCGATAGCAACATCCACATCATTATTGCTTAATGTATTTACCAAAGGAATTATATATTTAGGGTCGTGTTGGCCATCACCATCAATTTGCACTACTATGTCATAACCATTCTTAACAGCATATTTATAGCCTGTCTGTACGGCCACTCCATAACCCAGATTAAAAGGATGTACTAATGAATTATAATCATTAAAAGCGACAATTTCCTCAGTTAGATCTTTTGAACCGTCTATTATTATTAAGACATCAATGTCAGGAACATATTTCTCCAGTCCCTGTAGTACTCTCACTATGTTTTCCTCTTCTCTGTATGAAGGAACTATTATCAATATCTTTGATTTATCCATAATTTAATGTCCTTTTGTATTTAAGTTGTTGTTACCATTGCCGAACTTAATAATGAACTTTCACTCTTTGAAAAAATTTTATCTATTTTCTTTAACTGCATATCTAAACTATAATTCGTTTCAATAAACTTTCTATATTCCGTAGAATCATAATTATCATCAGTAACCATATTGATGAATTCAGGAATTGTATTCCAAATATATTTATCAGGATAACTTTTTCTCGCTCCCACATAATTATGAATGAGAGGTTTAAGACCACATGCCATAGCTTCCATGATGCCAACAGGATGCCCTTCAAGGACACTGGTACAAATAATATACTGCTTGTCATTAAGCCAATTACCTATATCATCTGTCCAATCTTCAATTTGAATATTCCTTTCTAACCCCATCTCTCTTATCATTTGATTAAAATAAAGCTTGTATCTTACTTCCTGAAAATCTCCAATAAGGAAAAGCCGATATTTATTGTTAATACGATAAAGTTCGAGAAAGGCATGTAAAAGTAACATGGGTCCTTTTTTATAATTTACGTGTCCCATATATGCCAGATTGTATCCCGGCTTTCTTTGCGTGAATGTAAATTTTTTAAGGTCTACAGCATTTGGTACAACACTGGTAGATTCCGGGTTTAAGCCTTTTACCTGATTTAAAACAATCTTCTGAATATGGGGTGCAACAAAAATGACATGATCTATCTTTTTCCATTTTACTTGATGAATATTAGGAGTAAATGCCTCGTAGCTGTGCAATCGACAAATCACATGTTTATTTTCCAATATTGCCACAGTATTGGTTAAAGTGGCTGTTAATTCATTTGCCCATTCCAGCCAGATAACGTCTGCCCATTCAACAGTTGACTCAATCTCCTGTTTATTTTTTGTGTAGCAGGTTCGCACCTCATATTTGGTTTTAAGGAAATTAACTATATCTCCCAAAAACGATTCAAGACCAGGATAACAAATAAAGGCAATTTTAAACCTGGATCGGGGGATAGAGCGAATGTCTTCTAAAAGCTGTATGATATCTTTATCACTTGGATTTATTTCTGCAATTTTTTCTAAAAGAGGAACTGCTATATGTAGTTGATTTAATGTCCTGAGCAAGTTGGTATAATTTACAATGGCATCTCTATAAAGGGGGTCAATTTCTAAAGATCTAGTAAAATAATCAATAGCCCTCTCTGTATCATCCTTTTGAAAGGCTATTACGCCAAGGTTGTTGTAGGCCTCTTTGTTATTTGAGTCGTTCTCTACTATAGACAAAAAACACTCTTCTGCTTCTTCAATCTTACCATCAGCAAATAGTGTTTCGCCTTCTATTAGTTTGTTTTCCATTTAGAAGTTTTTCTTTTAGATTATTAAGCTTATAAATGAGTTTTAATGCAATATTTTTGTATTAAACCCTCATGACCTTACGGGTCACCACGAATTATTAAAAATCTAGATTCCCTGTTTGCTTGCCACGCGGGCAATATCACGGGAATGACAGATAATAAAACACATTGTCATTCCCGACCCTGATCGGGAATCTATTTTCGGATTAATTATTATAAAATATTATCGCTAAAATCATGCCTAAAAGGATTATTATTTTTAAAATTTAACTATTTAGAGTGCTTTAGTAAGCTCCTTTAAAATAAGTACTTAAGCATGATGGTTATACAAATTTTTTTAGTAAGATTTTGTCTGTTTGAATTTGTATTGGTGCTGTGTATTATCTATACACTCTTGTAGGAAAAAGTTTCCGTGTTTAGAACCCATCATCTCAAAAGTTCTTTACTACCAGGAGCACATTATAGTTTACATATCTTTCTGAGCCCTTTTCATCCATCGTAGTCCTCGCTCCGTAGTTCCATCCTCCGCAGTAGCACTGCTACGAATGACGGGAGGACTACTACGAAGGACGGGCGCTTTGTGTCATTCTGAACCTTGTGGAGTAAGACAGATCAAAACTACTCCACAGGGTGAAGAATCTCATTGCTTGCAAACCGATAGACTTTTCTGAAAGTTTGTGCTGGATGCCAAAAAGAGATTCTTCGGTCGCAAACTCCCTCAGAATGACAGGTAAAAGAAACACTCAGACCTGCCCTTGAGCGAAGCGAAGGAATGACATGATGGAATTAATGCTTCATAGCTTTATTCAGTCTGTTGTTCGTAGCAAATCAACGTTAGCAGATTCAAGTTTATGTGTCAGAGGTTGTTTCTTCACAAGCCAGTTAGTTCTAAAGTTAGTCCTCTGGTCGGCATTAATTACTTTCTCAAAGGTGACTTTTAGTCCATTTTCTTTAAACAATTTCTGGTAGTCGTGCTTAAAACAGTGTGCGGCAAGAACCTTTAAATTACCTGTGTAAGTGGTAATAAAAACATAATCTTTTGCTACTCTGCATATTTCAGAGAAAATATTATTGATTTGTTCATCCGGCACATGCAAAAGGACTGAAAAAAGGATTACCAGGTCGAAACTGTTATCCGGGTATGGTGACTTGTGACCGTTCCAATAATCAGGGAGAATACCTGTTATCTTTTCACATTCTCTACGCATAGTGTTAGAGAAATCACACATAGTGAAGTTGCTGCATTTACTGCCTAGTTTCTGATAAATTCTTCCATAACCTGAACCAACCTCAAGAATTCTGGAATTATATAAGCGGTATTTTTTCATTAGCTTATCTAGAGTTGGTATCTCTACCCCGTCATCATAGTCATTCTTATTAACCACATAATTATTCCCCCGTTTTTCCCAATAATCTTGTGGAAGATAGATTCCTGCTCCGCTGTTGCCATGTGGAAGGCCAAATATCTTGTTAGTAGGTACTGCTTCTCCGGTCTTTGAGTTCCTGGAGCCAATGTCTGGAATCATTAGATCCTCCATCATTGATTCAATCGCTTCCAGTTGTGAATTTAATGAATATCTGTTCCTGACGAATTCGTGATATTCCTGAGAATTATAGCTTCCAGTGTCTTTGAGAATTTCTATTAATTCATTAGTGTTGCTGAATATGCAGTTTTGCGGCCAGATACCATCGGCATTGGGGAAATTATGGATCAATGGTTTATAACCCATGGCCATTGCTTCGGCAATCCCGTAACCGAAGGACTCGAAAACGCTGGTTGTGAGCAAGTAGTTAATTCTTTCTTTTTCAAACCACTCAGGTATGTCTTTTATTCTACCAAAGAATTTTATGTTTTTCTCAAGACCCAACCTGGGAATAATATTTTCAAAATAATATTTATATTGTGACTCCTGAAAGTCTCCCGCAACTTTAAGCGTGTATTGTGAGTTTAGCTTTACGAGCCTATTCATAATCTCAACCCACATGGCAGGATTTTTTTTGTAGTTTATGTCACCAGCTATAGCAAGGTTGAAGCCCGGTTCCCGCTTCTTGAAGGAGAACTTCTGTAAATCTACACCGTTTTTAATAACAAGGCATTTAGTCTCATTAGCTATAGAAGGATAAGTTTCATGTGCAATTTTCTTAACATGATCCGCCACGAAGATGGCCATGTTGATTTTTGACCAGTCAGTGTGTGGTAAGTATCCACGGAGAACTTCATAGCTATGTATCCTGCAAAGCACCTTTTTCTGCGAAATAGAAGGCACTTTGCTTGTGGCATAAATGGCCATCTCGTTTGCCCATTCCAGCCAGACAATATCTGCCCATTCAACAGTTGACTCAATCTCCTGTTCGTCTTTTGTGTAGCAGGTTCGCACCTCGTACTTAGTTTTAAGGAAGTTAACAATGTTTCCCAGAAATGATTCAAATCCCGGAAGACAGAGAATGGCAATTTTAGACCTGGATGGGGGGGTAGAGCGAATGTCTTCTAAAAGCTGTATGATCTCTTTATCATTTGGATTTATTTCTGCAATTTTCTCTAAAAGAGGAACTGCAATATGTAGTTGATTTAATGTTCTGAGCAAGTTGGTATAATTTACAATGGCATCTCTATAAAGGGGGTCTATTTCTAAAGATCTGGTAAAATAATCAATAGCCTTCTTTGTATCTTCCTTTTGAAAGGCAATTACGCCAAGGTTGTTGTAAACTTCTTTGTTATTTAAGCCATTTTCTACTATAGACAAAAAACATTCTTCTGCTTCTTCAATCTTACCTTTAGCAAATAGTGTTTCGCCTTCTGTTAGTTTGTTATTCATCATTCTTTTCTGGACGTCTCCCGATAGGGAGGTAAAACCCTGCTTTTGCAGGGAGTCCATCATGTATTCCCGTGTTTAAATATGGTAATCAGGATATTGAGCAAAAGTCTGCTACCTGTGGAAGTCTCAATTTTTCTTCAAGTTTATTATTAGATTGTTTTTCGCAATCATCGCAAGTGTCAACATCATTATGTGGATCAAGAGAGTTACCGCATTTACATTCAAGACACTTAATTCCCCAAACGAATTTTTTGTATTGTTTGTTGCAGTTGTTGCAGGTAGCAGTGTCATTATGAAAGTCGAGACGATTGCTGCATTCACACACCCAACTTGAAATTTTTGCTGGATTTCCCAATACCAGAGCATGGCTTGGCACATCTTTCGTGACAACAGCACCTGCTCCGATAAAGGCGTAGCTGCCTATAGTATTTCCACAAACGATAGTAGAATTGGCTCCGATAGTAACGCCTTTTTTGACAAGAGTAATCATAAACTCGTGCTTCCTGGAGATATGACTACGGGGATTTATGACATTTGTAAAGACCATGGAAGGGCCGCAGAATACATCGTCTTCAAGGATCACTCCAGAGTATACGGAGACATTATTCTGAATCTTTACATTATTGCCAATTTTAACACCTGGAGCAATAACGACATTTTGACCTAAATTGCAATTATTTCCTATTTGAGCTTTAGGCATTACGTGACTAAAATGCCATATTTTTGTTCCTCTTCCTATTAAACATGTGTCATCTACTATGGCTGTTTCATGGGCAAAGAAAGGTTTTGATTGGTCATTGCCGTTAAGGTTGACGGCAACACCATGATGTTTCAGAGAATCCTGGCAGGCATTTAAAATCTTTAAAACCTTTATCCCATTAATGCCGTCTGATTTTGGTGTTTTATCCGATTCTATGCAATTCAAAAAATGTTCACATTCGGCTTTCAGTGGTTCACAAGTTTCAATGGGTACAAAAGCGGTTCCATTTTTCCGTGGAACAGGTTGCCGGTTAATCCAATCAACACCTTTATCGTGTATCTGCAATTTACCCTGGGTTATGGTATCATCAAACACAGCCATTTTTTTATCACCCACGATTATTAATTTCTGTTCTTTGTCCGGGTGAAGCCAGCTAACGAATATATGACCTTTAACACCACTCTTAAAAGAAAGTATGGTCATTGTCACATCTGTAATATCTTGATTTAAATAATTGCCCCCCTGGGCTATAACCTGACAGGGCATTTCTTCTAATAGATAGAGAATGGCTGATATATCATGTGGGGCAAAGCTCCATAATATGTTTTCCTCGCTACGAATCTTGCCCAGATTCAGGCGATTTGAATAGATATAGTTGATTTTCCCCAATTCACCTGAATTTATGATTTCTTTTAGTTTTATTATTGCGGGGTGATAAAGCAGGATGTGTCCTATCATCAACTTCAGGTTTTGGCGTACGGCCAATTGGTGGAGTTCTTCCGCTTCGTTTGCAAACAAAGCTAAAGGCTTTTCCACAAAAACATGTTTGTTGGCGAGTAAAGCCTTTTTAGTCATCTCAGAATGGGTTTCTGCGGGTGTAGAAATTACTACAGCATCTATTACCGGATTCTGGAGTACTGCTTGAAATGAGCTTTGAAATTCCTTTTTGGGATATTTTTTTTGAAAGGACCGAAGGGTAGCAGAATTACTGTCACAAATAGTGTGTAGCACACCCAGTTCATTAAAATTGCGAACTAAATTTTCCCCCCAGTATCCTGATCCAACTACCGCAATATTAGTCATATTCTTTCTCACGAGTTAAGCACATCCTGCGCAACTCTTTCAAAATGCTACAACGACATCCATGTCGTTGCTTCACGCCGTTTTGGACATGTGCTTACGCACAAAAAAATGTATCTTATTGATTTATAAGTAATTAAAATGGAAATCAAGTTAGATTCTTCACGGAGTTTATCCTGAGCGCTGCATTTTAAGTATTAGTATATATTCTCTGTGCACAAAATAAAGATTCTTCGCCCTGTGGAGTAGAACTACTATATTACTCCACAGGGCTCAGAATGACAAAGAGCGAAGGACTCAGAATGACATGGCGAAAGACTCGAAATGATTAGTGTTGTCATTCTGAGGGAGGAACGACCCCTGCCCGACTAATAGAATGGCAGGCGGGGAAGAATCTCTATTTAAAATTCCTAACCCGAACGAGTCGGAAAGGAAATGTAGGGCGAGGCTTTAGCCTTGCATTTATTGCATGAAAGCAAACCTAAAGGTTTGCCCTACATGTTACATACATTTAACTAAAGGCCAGAGATGATTATCTCCTGCAATTTATTTCTTACCTGATGAAGATCAGGATTAATATCTAAGGCATTTTCCCATAAAAATTTTGCCTTTTCCTTATCATTCTTTTTTAGATAACACATTCCCAGAACATCCATCGCTTCCGTATTTGAATTGTCAATGTTGAGAAACTGTTCAATCAATGACAAAGCTTCATCCGTCCTTTCTAAGTTAAATAGTAATTTTCCTAAATTAAATAGGGCGCCAGGATGATCATTTTCTATTTCAAGTGTTTTTCTAAAATATGATTCCGAATCATAAAAAGATCCTTCGAGAAAGTATACAATTCCCAGATTGTTATAGTGTTCCGGGTCTTCTGGTTCTAGCTCAATTAGCTTTTTTAGGGTTTTAATTGCCCCATTTGTTTTATGTTGAGCAGCTTGAAGTATTCCAAGGTTATGATAACTTTGAGAATAATTGGGATCTAATTCGATAGCTTTTAGAAAATATTCTTCTGCCTTTTGCATTTCTCCTGCCTTGGCTAAATGTGTGCCAGTCTTATTCAATGAGATAACAGACTCGGTTTCTAAAAAGTCAATATTTGGAAAGATATTATCTGCAGTATTCATAAAGCCTCTTTTTGTTTCTTATATCTAGAAAAAAGTTCCTGAAGTTTTTTAAAGATGTTGCAGATTTCTTTACTCGTATTTGTAATCATTTTGTGATTTGTATATCTCTGAGGCGTTGTAGGTTTCTGAGATTTGTCTTGTGTATTCAGAAGATGTTCAATGAACTCATAATCGAAATGATGATGCCAGGTGTTTATATCTTGTGAAGGGTTTCGGCCGTCGGAATCAAAGTTACTAAAACTTGTTGGCGTAAATAAATCTAATAAGGACTGGTAGGTCTGCCAGTCATCTGCTTTTGGGAGGAAACTGGCCAATTTACTAATTGTGGAGTGTGAGATTGTAAGTATTGGCCTTCTTATTTCAGTATTTTCCACGTTTTCCATTGGTATTATTCCGTTCCAGTCTTTGGAAAAGCCTTCTACAATATATTGTTGTCCTCTCTTATCTGTCAGTTGATACCATACATGTGCCCTTGCAATTCCATTTCGTTTATCAATTACCCACCCCCATACAATTTCGGCGTTTTCATGATTAGAAGGGATTTGAGAGAAAAAAAGAAAGACCGCATCTTCACAATCACCTTTCTTCAACCTGATAGTTTCAAGAGGTGTCTGCCAGAAGTCAGTCTTATTTAGTTCTGAAGTATATTTAATATTAAAGGCTATATCCTTATAAGCCTCGTATATATAATTTCCATTTTTAAATGTTTCTTCACACCATTCCTTATATAGGAAATTATCATATAATTTTTTACCATCTTCAAGGTATGGACACTCATCTGGCACAGGTTTATAACCAAGATGTGAATACTCACCCGCCAAGTCACTCGCCTGATCAAGCCTTTCGGGCAGGAGACGTTCGCCAGCCAGACATAACCTTTCTGACGGGTACGGATCATGGCCAATCGTAAATGATAGATTAATCATATTTAGCATTATAGAAGTACAGACCAGTCCGGTAAATATTGGGATATTTCTTATCTTCATATCCATATCCTTTAAAAAACCTAAATACCCTGAATGTGATAGACACCATATGCATCTTCATAGTTTTTATTAATATTATTATCGGAATAACTTCTGTAACATTTACCAACAAAGCTGATAATTTTAAATCGGCTTTATCTAGTTTGTTTTTATTTGAAGCTAAAATCATGCCTAAAAGGTTCTTTATTTATAAAATATGTATGTTAAAAAAAAAACTTTAGATAATCGACTTCAAAATAAAGACTTATACATTGTGTTAATAAAAAAAAATTGATTTATATTTTTTCAATTTTGTTTTCGTACTAATTTGTATATTATTTCAACGTTTTTGAGTGGAAAAACTTTCCTTGCTATGTTCCCAACCTGGCAGAGCCAGAACCAAGAAGGTTAAATATTTCGTTTATTCTGGTTCGTCCAGGTTGTCAAATGAAAACCTATCTACCTGTGTCGAACACGGCAGACAGGCGGTTTTCAAACTTTCCCTTAAAAATAGCTAAATTATAAAGCTGTTTGCTTTTGGTTCAACCGTGTTGTTACTTTTAAAAAACTTGTCGATCTAATTTAGATCAGGTGTAGGGTGGATTAAGGCCCTTAGGCCCTGGCCCAGACCACAGGGGCTCGCATGCCGGACGGGCCGAATCCACCGAAAACACCCATATATGTTAATACCGTAAAAATGAAGGTGGATTCGCTTCCTGCCTGAATGACGAGTCGGGCAGGCGCTTAATCCACCCTTATATGTTTTACTATCGAAAGATTAATTATATAATTGTACAATTCCACGAAAAAAAAGTTGGTATGGCACCACGAAGCATGAAAACATGTCCCTGAATCTAGTTCAGGACAGGCACTGACGAAAGTAATGTCATCCCCATGAAGATGGGGACAGGATCAGATTTCCTGTCTGCTTCTCAAGTAGTTATTCATCGGGAATGACAGAAAAACATGTCCTCATGTAAATGGGGATTGAATTGTGTAAATAAGTTAGAGCGTCACAAGTTGTCATTCCCTGCCCGACAGATGGCAGGCGGGCCGACCACGATGCTTCGACAGGCTCAGCATGGTGAGGAGTTCGGCTGAGGCTCACTCGAAGCCTTCATCGAACCATCGGGAATCTATTTTCGTGTTAAAAGAAGAGATTATGTCAATTAGTATATTCTGATAGGCAGCATAGTGATATTGGAAACATCAGGGTAGGTTTTATGGGAAAGATTTAAAGAAATAAGGATTTGTTATTTATAGTTTTAGGAATATTAGTAAGATCTATTATATCAGAGGTAGAAGACAATTTATTTTCCTCTTTAATTTTCTTAAATACTTCTTCTCTGTATATAGTTATGTTTTTTGGAGCATTAATACCAAGTTTGATATTATGTTTGTTAATCTCTACAACAGATATTTGAATATTTTCTCCAATTATTGTGCTTTCACCTAACTTCCTTGTTAGTATAAGCATTTGTCACCTTCCTGGTTTTATATGGGAGATTTTTTATTAATTTCTAATTTGCATTATCCATTATGTAAAAATATATTGGATACTTGTCTTCGTATAGGATAAGTTGTTTTGCTATTTTATCAACAGGATTGTAAATAATCGGAGCCCTCAAATTAGTCCTGATTGATGATATTTTTTGTGGCACAACCAGAAGGGTCAGAATAAGTATATCATCAATATTCTTTGTTTGGACGTCTTCAAGATCATGTGGTCGTAATATGATAGAATAATTCTCGTCAATAGAAAACGGAGACACCACTGGAAATGCGAGCCCATGATTATCAACAGATTGTAGCCAGAATGTAGGGAATATAGCTTCCTTTTCTATCAGAATATATTGTCTACAATTATCGAAACCTAGAATCGGTTTTGTAAAATTGATTATTTCTTCCTCTTTAACTTCAATTTTGCCGAACAGGCGTGTTTTTAATAACATGATTACTATAGAAAATCCAGTATGGAGGTTCTAAAGATTAGAGCTCCAGAAGCCAATGATGCCTGGAAGATATTTTCTTGTTCCTTGAGTTTCAAAACTAGTTCAGTTATATCTGCACTTTCTGTTGATGCTAATACGTCTTTAAGCGAAAGTTTTGTATCTGCAATCCTATTATCAACAAGTTCTAACGTACTGGTGACACCTCCAGATTTTGCTATTGAGTTTAGTATACTGTTGAATGCATTATCTAAATTATCTAATTCATTTCTTGCAAACGCAACTGTTCCATTTGCAAGGTTGTCTCGTATTTTGATAATTGTGTCAAAGAGTTTGTTGTCCATAAAAACTTCATCACCAGGTTGATTAATCTGGACGGTAGTTGCTGGGCCAATCTGATATTCTATTTTTTCACGGTTTCCTTTATAGGTTACGGTAGATATTTCTCCCTTTGAGTTGCGTGTTGCCTCAAATGGTACAGTTGTTGTTTTTGTGCCTGCAAAGGCGTAACGTCCCGATCGTGAGGAATTCGCACTCTGTAAAACTGATTCTAAGAGCTGGTTTATCTCGGATGCAATTATATTTCTTCCATTCTGGTCAACCGTATCGCTGACTCCCTGCATTGTTAATTCTTGTACCCTTTGTATCATGTTTGATGTATTCTGTAAAACTGATTCACCAAATTCTAACGATTGCGTCGCAGTCTGAATATTTGAGGAAAATTGGTCGAGTCTGAGGTCTTCTGATCGTAAGTTCAGGATTTTCCTCGCACCAGCAGGTTCATCTGAAGGGCGGTTTATTTTCTTTCCAGTTGAAATTTGCTCCTGGAGTTTACTCATTTGAGATGTACTTTGTTGAATGTTTGTAAGTGTTGTGTTTATGAAGGTTTCAAGGTTTACTCTGGTAGTCATATTTCGTCTCTCTACTTAATCCGAATCGTTCGGGTTAGTACCCTTTTTATTATAATTCCATAAGAATGTTGCTCAGTTCACTTATGACAGAAATATATCTTGCCGAAGCCTGAAAGGCTTGTTGGAATCTAATGGTATTTATCATTTCTTCTTCTATAGATACTCCTGATACCTCCTGGCGGCGATTCTCTAAATTAGTAAGTAATGAATTAAAACTTTCTTTCTCACTGGCTTTTTCTGCTGTTTCAATACCCAGTTGAGCTACGGTACCATGCAGGAAATCGCCAAAAGTCGAGTTATTCGTTGTTGCGATATTTTGCAAATTAACAAGCCTGAGTGCATTTGTGTTGTCTCCCTGTGAGGCGGTGGAAGCAGCAGCTATTCGTGTTACGTCATCTTTGATATACTGTGTTACCGCAATGGTTGAAGCATCTTTACCTGCAAAGAATGTGTTTATGCCTAAAGCCGTGAGCATGTTGCTGGTATCAGGGTCATTAGTGACGTCAAACGTTAGTTTCTGATTCACAACTATAGCGCCACTACCGAAGCTTATGGATACACCATCAGCTATCTGCAAAACGTCACCAGCAGTATATGATGATCCGACATCCAGGTCTGCTACAACGGCTTCTGACGCATCTGTTACCCTTATCACGGCAGAACCAGTTCCAATAGAGCCGGTTCCGACGTCCTGTACATTCAGCGTGTAAATATCATTATCATTACCACTATAATTTCCTGAGAGAGTGATTTTGGCAGAACCAATATTACCGGGATTGGTGTCCAATGCCTTTGTAAAACTATATTTATAGCCGCTATTAGAGGTGATGGTTAAAAGATTGCTGCTGACACTTGCATTGAGGTTTGTAATACCATCAAGCTTTGCTGCCAATGAATTAAGAGTCTCGTCTGAAGCGATGCTTATGCTGGTCTTTGTAATTTCACCTGTTGTATTATTCGTTATAGTTACGTATAGACTGCCATTTGTTATGTTGGTAGCAACAGAAGCTGAAGCAAATCCACCTTCTACAGTCAATGTTGTGTCGTTGGTTACTGATAGTACTTTGTAGTAATTCCCGTCGCTAAGCTTAATCCAATCATTGGCTTTTACATTACTCGTGAATGCAGTGCCTGATCCTGTAACTGTGGAGGTGCTTCCACCATTTACACTTGTTACTGTGCCTGTTGTATATGTTGTAACTGACGGCGCAAATGGAAGTCCTGTGCTGGCCAGTGAGTCTGTAGCGCTGTTAACTGCATTTGTACTGGTTAAAGAGGTAAAGCCTCCACTTAATCCTACACCCTCACTGTGGATATTATTTATTTCCTTGATAAGACTGGCAGCCAGTGTATCCAAATCCTGCATATATTTAGGGATCGTTGTATCCTGCATGTTCAACAGGCCTTTTAGCTCACCACTATTTAAATTAGCAGTTGATATTCCCTGTATTTTAGCAATTCCCTGTCCGGCAATTGACGTAGAAACTGTTTCTGAACGATTTCCGCTTACGACTAAGGTTCCGCCAAGTAAGATGTCGATAGAACCGTTTCTGTTATTGCTTATTACTCTGATGTCAGCCAGCTTGCTTAGTTTGTTTACGAGATTATCTCTTTTATCCAACATGTCATTTGCATTACTATTGCTGGTACTTGACTCGATTTCATTTATTCGTTTGTTTAAGAGTGCAATTTCACTTGTTATACTGTTTAACTCGGACACCTTTGTTTCTATCCTTTTGCTGATATCTATTTTTAGCTCTCTAAATCGTTCATTCAGGGAATTAAAGCCATTATTGACCAGGTTCAAAGAATCCTGTAGCAACTGAAATCGTATACTGGTAAGTTCGGGATTTGTGGATAATTGCTGTATACTCCCGAAAAAGTTTTCTAACCTGTTATTTAAGCTGGATTCGGACAATTCATTAAATATGGCTTCTAAATTCTGAAAGGTGTCATTTTGTACTTCTGCACTACCAAGTAAAGATGTGAATTCGTTTATTTGAGAGTCCAGTAGATCGTCTTTGATTCTCTGTATCTGATTTATTGTTACTCCGGCGCCGATAGGGCCGAATTCAGAAATATCCGGAGTTCTTGCAACAAGTGAAACTGTTTGCCTGCTGAATCCGGGAGTATTTACGTTGGCAATATTGTGTCCTATGGTTTGCAGGGCACGTTGTGAAACTAACAATCCAGATAAACCAACAGATAAGTCTGATGAGGCCATGTTTTGTCTATTTAAATTTTTGTTTAAGTGAAAAAATTAAGCGCTTGTTTCAAATAACATTCTTTTAAGTTCAGGATCCTTTAATTTGCCTGATTGTTGGTATATGGAGTCATTAAGCGATACTGTACATACGGATTTAATGAGATTATTTACAAATTCAAGTGAGTATTTTGTTAGTGATGTGTTGACTCTATTAACATCCTCCACCTTCGTGATTATTTCAGTAATAATATCGTATTGCTTTTTTAGCTCACTTTTATAAGGATCTCGAATCTGTTCAGTAAGTTCACTAAGTCTTAAGGAGGTATTATCTTTCCCTATAGCTTGACTTATTGAGTGCATTATGTATCTTCTTTTTTCTTCAAGAAGAAGAACGTTTTCTGCAAGGTTGCGCTCTTGATAAATGATTGATTCGAGTTTATCTATATCTCCAGAAATTATGTGTCTCTTCTTCTCCTGCGCAACTTGAAGTATATCTTTGTATGTGATAATCATCTTGTCTAATGTTTCAGTCAGATTTTGCAATAAATTTTCCAAGCTATTTGCCTCCATATAAGATTGGATCCCCAAAATCCCCTCTTTCCCCCTTTTCTAAAGGGGGATACAAGGGGATTTAGTAAAGGGGGATTTTGGGGGATTTATTCTTTGCTAATTTGTTGGTAAAGCATATTTGCAATACCAATACCACCATTCCTTGCCATCTCTTCTGAAAGTGAAGATTGCATAATTCCCTCATATATATCGGTTGCACTATTTTTCTCAAATAGGCCAGATTCAGGTATAGTTTTCCACATTGCCTGGAGTACCATGTTTAATAATACGGCTTCAAAATTTTGTGTTGCCTTCTTAAGTTCGTATGACGATTTTGGGTTGTCGTTGCTTTTTAAGATATTCTTTGAATTTTCTGCTTTTGCAAAATTTACTATGAATTCACTATTGTATGGTATATCCACTTAGATTCTCCTTGATAGGCGCTCAGCCCATAAACATCGACAAGATTTTGCAGAGCTAAGCTAAGCTTTGTCGATATCACATAATTATGAGCTCTGCATGAAGGGCGCCAGCCTTCTTTATTGCTTGAAAGATTGCCATAAGATCTCTTGGTGTTACGCCGAGTACGTTTAATGCGCGTGCTATTTCAGAAATACTTACACCATCTGGTATAACATGTAGTTTTGCTTCATCTTCTTCAATATCGATGGTTGTACGCTCTAATTCCTTGGTAGTAGCGCTTGTTGGGGCAAACGAACCTGGTTGAGACACTTCTGTTCGTTCACTTATCGTAATCGTGAGATTGCCATGTGCAACGGCTACAGTAGAAATCCTGACATTTTCTCCGGCGACAATTGTCCCTGTTCTTTCGTTAATAACGACTCGAGCAATGGCATCCGGCGTAATAGGCAACTCTCCTATCTTGGAGATAAATTGTGTTATCCTATCCATTGTTCTGAATTCCTGTGGGGGTGTTATTCTTACTTCTGCAGCGCTTACGGCCTGTGCAGAATCAGGATATATTGCATTAATAATTTCCATTAAACGAAGCGATGTGGTGAAATCGCTGTCATGCAGGCTTAACGTGATTGAGTTTTCATGAAAAATATGAACGGGTATTTCCTTTTCAACGAGTGCACCACGTGGTATGTTGGCTGTTGTAGCGACATTTTTTCTTGTATCTGTAGCTTTCCCACCTACATTAAAGCCTCCGATGGATAATGGCCCCTGTACAACTGCATAGACCTCATTGTCTACTCCCTGAAGTGTAGTGTGAACAAGCACACCACCTTCCAGGCTTTTTGCATCACCTATAGATGATACGAGTACATCCATTCTATCTCCGGGTTTAGCAAAGGAGCGAATTTTTGCTGTGACCAGAACCCCTGCAATGTTCTTCGAATCAAAGTCATCGGTGGATGTAACCACACCAAGTTTCTCGAATACATTCTTGGCCAATTGCCTTGTGAACTTAAATGTGGTTTTGTCTCCTGATCCCTGTAAGCCTATTACGAGTCCATAACCGAATAAGAAGTTATCTCTAATACCCTGTACGTTTGCAATGTCTTTAATGCGTGTGGTTATACTTCCGTGTATAGGTGTAAACGATGAGATGAAACAAGTTGAGATTAATATTATAATGCTTAATAAATAGCGAAACATAGTTTCATTTCCTAAACATGATTAATGTGATTTATATGTAACATAAGCTGTCTTCCAAAATAGCAATATTTATACCAAAAACATATTAATTCTGTTTAGTATTAAGGCCTTATGGAGGAGTAACTTATAAAGCTGCCGGATCTTATGTTTCTGCAAGTCAGGAAATCCGGTAGTTAATTTTTACACATGATGTCTATTTTTTCCCTACAGGGATGCTTTCTACATAGATACAAAAAAAGGGAGGGTAGATTTATCGTAACAGTTCAGCCCACCGCAAAGCTTTGCGGTGAAGCATTAATAAGTTTACTACATCGCCATGCCTGTATCTATGTGTTCGTTTAGAATGGCCAGAGAATATCTTTCACTCTATTGAACCAGCCTTTTGATCCGGCTCTGGTTAGCCAGCCTTTTCCTTCAAGCTCAAAGTTTACGTTTGACATCTTGCTTGATGCTATTGTGTTATCTGTAGCTATGTCAATCGGTCTGGCAATACCTGTAAGTTTTAAGGTATAATCTTCCTTATTTACTCCTACATCTCTTTTACCTTCAAGGACTAAATTGCCATTGTCAAGTACTTCCACTACCATTGCCGTAATTGTTACAATTACGGACCTATCGATATCATTAGACCCTTTACCACTAAAATCTGATGTGTAATTTGTCACGAATTGATTAGGATCTCTTGCATTAAATCTAGCATTGCGTCCGTTATATAGTTGGCTCATAAGACCAGAAAAGAATCGATCGCTGTCAGCATCTGCAGAATTTTTGCTTGAATTGTTAGTAGTATTTGTTTCAGTATTGAGAATATCAGTTTTTTCTAAGACGTTTACTGTAACAATGTCTCCGACCCTTTTGCCTCTATTATCATCGAAAAGGTTATAGTTTATGGTAACCCTTTTCCTCCATAATGAATCTGCAAGGACGCAATCACATACCACAGCAAGAATACTTACAGTTACAAAGAATTTAAGTATAAGATATCTGGAAAATCTTGTCATTTTTGTTCCTTTTTTTATAGTAAAAAGACTTAAATAAATTCCGCTTATTCACCCTCAGTAAACCCCGTGCGAAAAGTGGAAGTTATCTAATTTTATCATCCCGGCACTTCCCCGCCCGTGCCTGTCGCCAGCCCGACCCGTCCGAACGGCTAGGCCGGGCGGGCAAGCGTTCTGGCGGGGACGGGCGCACGGGTCATTCTTACGGGGTAAAGGAGGTTTAATCCCCCTCTTTCC
>MAYW01000073.1 GCA_001723765.1 Candidatus Scalindua rubra | reverse complement strand
GGCAAAAGCGGACTCTATGCAAGAAAGACTTAAGTGTATATGTGGATTCGGCCCGCCCTGGTGCGATCCCCGCCCATCCGGCATGCGGGCGCCCTGCGGTCTGGGCCAGGGCCTCTGGCCTTAATCCACCCTACATCGTACCATACATTTCTTTACTTGAAGGTGGATTAAGCCCTGTGGAGTAGAGCTATTATATTACTCCACAGGGCGAATCCACCTTTATTATCTGCTTTTAAGGATATTTTGCTTATTTTTTGTCCACCACTCCTGCCATTTTTCCGGGCTTCGGCCAAGATCTTTTCCTGTTATTTCATAAAGTGCATATGCTGATTTTACTCGGACAAGTAATTTCTCATCCTTCAGTGCATCAATCAGTGGTTCTACTGCACGGTAATCTTTGATTCCTCCCAATGCAACTGCCGCTCTCCTTCGGATCCTCTTATTCTTATCTTTTAGTGCAGCGATCAGTGGTTCCACCGTATGAGGGTCTTTTAACTTCACGAGTGACTTTACAACACGCCTTTGGACATCTACGTCCTCATCTCTTAATGCAGCAAGCAGCGCTTCTGATGCACGGGGGTCTTTTAGATATCCGAGCGCCCGTGCTGCCGCTATCCGGACAAACGCATCTTCATCTTTTAGTGCAGCAATCAGTGGTTCCATTGTACTTGGGTCATTTATCTTAGCCAGTGCCATTACTGCACTTGCCCGGATGACATGATCTTTATCCTTTAGTATAGCAAGTAAAGGTTCTGCTGCGCGGGAATCCTTTATTTCACCTAGTGCCAGTGCTGCTCTAACTCTTATCCTCCAATTCTTACCTTTTAGTGAAGATATCAAAGGTTCTACTGCAGGCTTACCTATTTTTACCAGTGCTTTTACTGCTTCTTCATTAGTGCGAGTTAGTCCAAGCCACCCTAACCAAATACGGTCATCTAAGACACTTATTAGAAATGGTATTGCAGGTATTGCCCGTGCATTCATTTGTCCCAGTTGAACTACAGAATTTCTTCGCTTTAACGGATTCCATGAATATAATCCTTTGATTTTCTCTTCTATTTCGATAGGAACATCAGGGGGGATATTCTCCTTTGGAATATTAGGTTGGTAACAGCCTGTAGCTGCTATGCTAATAACGGCGATTACAACTGAAAGAGCTGAAACTGTCTTAATCATTTTCATCTTTTGATGCCTCCCACTTTTCTATGATCTTTTCTATTTCTTCAATGACATCCTCGGGCTTCCAAAAAGAGGCGGGGAAATCTTTTCTAATAACACCCGCTTCATCCATAACCAGCGTTTCCATTGTATGGGCAAGCACTCCTGGTGATTCAACTTTGTAGTAAACTCGAAAATGGTTCAGAGCATAATCAACATCATCCTTTTTACCCGTCAGAAAGATCAAGTTATCATAGTCGACACGGTAATAATTTCCAAATTCCCTTAATACTTTGGGAGTATCGTATTCCGGGTCAAGTGTAATGATAGCAAAGAATACCTTGTCTTTATATTCCTTTTTCAAACCTTTTTGTACCTGCACAATCTTTTTCATGATCAGTGGGCACATATCAGGCATAGAACATCTGGAGTAAATAAAACTCATTACCAGCGGTTTCCCAATTAGACTATCAAGAGCCACTGGCTCGTTATCTTGATTTATAAGTGTGAATGGTTTATGTGATGTGCTTTGTTTGGAAATTTCATCTTCTGTGCCAAACTTTTTCTCTCGTGGTTTGAATACTTCTTCATCTGCAAAAACACTACTCAAAAGAAACTCAGTACAAAAATTTCCAGGATGATTTAAAGAACAGATAAAAACTACAAGTAAAATAATGGAATAACGCATAAACTAATGCCTCCATTCAAAAATAATTTGATAGTATGAATCTAAAATTTGCATCGGATTCTTTACATCTTCATTATTTAATGAACACGGTCTGTTAACATAACTTCCGCCGTATCACCGATTTTTTAATTTCCCAACAGACTCTTTGACAATGAGTAAACAATTTGCATTTGTGATCGAAAATAAATCACCAGAACCATGCCATCCTATGGGAGACACCAACCACTTATGACCAATTTGCCTTATGAATGCAGGTCTATATTCACGACGCTTTTTCTTGATCCTGATTTCCTTTTCCAATTCAGCGTACACTGTAGGGTTGTTATAAAACGGGAATCCCATCATCTTCCTAATACACGGCCTTACAAATAATTCAAAGGTAACAAAAGTAGATACGGGATTACCGGGAAGGGCAAAAACCAATTTGTCGTCCTTTTTTCCAAAAACCGTCGGCTTTCCGGGTCTAAGAGCAACTTTTTCAAAAAATATCTTAACACCAAAATCTCTTAGCACTTCTCCAACAAGATCATACTCTCCCATTGAAACTCCACCGGACAGGATCAATATATCCTTTCTCAAACCCTTTTCAACCAGACATCCTATTTTTTCCTTGTCATCATTAGCCATGCCCAGGATATCAACATCTTCAACAAGTTGCTTGGCCTGTGCAGCCAGAGAATGGCTGTTACTATTTCTAATCTGCCACGGTTTTGGCTTACTGGTTATTTTTACCAATTCATCACCTGTGGAAATAATCCCAATATTAGGCGCCGAAAATGTTCTAATCATGTCAGCACCAACTGCCGCCAGAATACCAACCTCCTGCGGCCTTATCCTTGTCCCTTTGCGAAGAACTATCTTTCCTGACTGTACGTCTTCTCCTTTTTTGGTAATATTGCTGTCTTTCCTAGTTTCCTTAAGGATACGGACTCTTGTATCATTGTTTAATGATTTTGTATCTTCTACCTTTATAACGGCATCTGCACCCTTTGGCACAACAGAACCTGTCATGATCTTTGCTGCCTGTCCTCTCCTCACTTTTTTCTTAGGGTTGTAACCAGCCCGTATATTCTCAATAACGTCAAGTTCTACCGGCAAGTTGATTACGTCTCTCGCAATTACGGCATATCCATCCATCGCAGATCTATCAAATGGCGGCATGTCTAAATCTGACTTTACGCTCTCAGCCAGACATAGTCCCAGCGCACTCTCCAGTTTCACCTTTCTTGGAGGCAGGGGCATTGCCTTCTTTAGTACTATCTGTACCGCTTCGTCTACACTAATCATAACTTCTCCTTATTTTTTTAAAAACTTTGCGGTTCCCCTGTTAGATAATGTAAAATAATCGTTAGTTGTACGATAAGCACACATTAATCACGATAAACGTACCTGTCCTGACCGATCCCGTGGATGTAGCTAAGACCATCGTTTGGAACAGGTCAGGAGTTGACTGTTGGTTAAGTTCTATCTAACAGGGTGAATTTGCGTTTTTGCGGTTCACCCCGTTAGATAAAATGTCAGACTCATTTAACATGATAAGCTCCGAACTTGTCAACAATGGGATAAAATCTAAGCTAATAATCTAACAGGGTGAACTGTTACTTTATTTTCGCATTAGTGTGCAAATTTTTCAAGTTTCAAAATAAAAAAATAATTATTATCCGCTGTATGTAAATCTATACAAATCTTTTCATTTTCAATCTCTTTTGTTTATTGTTATTATTTGTTAAACTATAATGGTTGAGTCATGAAAATACTATTATCTATTTTGTTAAGTACGTTAATATCCTCAAATACTCCTGAACAAACTACGATAACTGTTGCAGTTGCAGCAAATTTTCGATTTGCCATGGGAGAATTAAGGCAGGAATTCAAAAAGGGAACTGGAATTGATATAAAGACTGTTATCAGCTCATCAGGAAAACTGACAGCACAGATAAAAAATGGCGCTCCATTTGATGTCTTCCTATCAGCCAATATGAAATACCCTGAAACATTATATAAGGAGGGTTATACTACCACAAAACCAAAAGTCTATGCCTACGGCTCTCTGATTTTATGGACACTTAAAGATTTAGATTTATCTAAAGGAATTAATGCGCTTTCAGATAAAAAAGTTCAAAAAATAGCTATTGCAAATCCTAAGAATGCGCCTTATGGGATAGCGGCCATAAGCGCCTTAAATTATTATAAAATCTACGAAAAAGTAAAACCTAAACTCGTTTATGGCGAAAGCATATCTCAGACAAATCTGTATGTTGCTTCTGAAACTACAGATGCAGGTCTCACAGCTAAATCTGTTGTCTTATCTCCAAAGATGAAAGGCAAAGGCAAATGGATAGAAATTGATAAATCCGCCTACAAACCTATTGCTCAAGGTATAGTTATTACAGACCATGGAGGGAAAAACAAAAATTCAGCTTCACAAAAGTTTTACGACTTTCTGTTTTCACATAAAGCCAGGGAAATCTTAAAAAAAATACGGTTATATTGTGGAGGACAAGAAATGAACAAACTACAAGGTAAAATTATGAACATAGAATCCTCTGAACATATCTCTATTGTAGATATAGATGTTGAAGGAGATTTGTTTTCTTCCATCATTATAGAAACACCTGAAACAGCAGATTATCTAAGAATTGGAAACGAGGTTTTTATGCTTTTTAAAGAAACTGAAGTATCGATAGGAAAGGACTTATCAGGAAATTTAAGTCTGAGAAACAGGCTAAAGTCAAAGATAAAAACCATAGAAAAAGGAATAGTTTTAACAAAAATAATTCTAGATTATAAAGGGAAAGATATTATTTCCGTAATAACAACAAGATCAACTAATAAACTTGATTTAAAAGTTGGAGATGAAGTACAAGGGCTTATAAAGGCAAACGAAGTCATTATAATGAAGTGAGATGATAAAGGCGGATTCGCCCTGTGGAGTAATATAGTAGCTCTACTCCACAGGGCTTAATCCACCCTTAATTCAGGATTGATATATATAGATTCTGAAATCCTTGCCTTGGCTGGTTCAATCATGTTGATTGAACCTAAATGTTATTCTGTCAAAAGATTGAGAATTTACTTACATTTTGCATTATGGAATACACCTGGCAACCGTTAATACTTACATTTAAACTTGCATTTATAACGACGTTAATTCTATTAATTATAGGCATTCCTATCGCTTACTGGTTAGCACATTCAAGGTTTAGATTCAAGTTCATAATAGAGACAATTGTTAGTATGCCTTTGGTTTTGCCACCTTCTGTTTTGGGATTTTACTTATTGGTGGCATTCAGCCCTGTAAATTTCTTTGGCAAGCTCTTAGACTCTTTTTTTAATTTAAGACTTGTTTTTACGTTTGAAGGACTTGTTTTAGCTTCCGTTATCTACAGTTTCCCCTTTATGGTTCATCCAATACAGTCAGGGTTTCAAAGTTTGCCACCCTCACTAATAGAAGCATCTTACATGTTGGGAAAGTCAAGACTTAAAACCCTTTTCAGGGTTTTACTCCCAAACATAAAACCATCATTATTAGCAGGAGTAGTCATAAGTTTTGCCCATACGATTGGTGAATTCGGAGTCGTCTTAATGATCGGCGGGAGTATTCCAGGGGAAACAAAGGTGGCATCCATTGCTATCTATGATGAGGTAGAGGCGTTAAACTATGGTACTGCAAATTTTTATTCTCTAATTCTTTTTGCTATCACATTCTTCATTTTGCTGACTGTGTATTTTGTAAATAAGAAATACCTGAAACCTTTCTAAAACCTAAATTGAGCGATTTTGTAGCCGCAACCTTGAGGTTGCGAAACTTACGTAGCCCCTCAAATGCTGATAAACGCAGGCTAAAGCCTTCGGCTACAATGGCATGTAATATAAAATCGCCTAATTTAGTTAAAAGAAAATGATAAAGATTAAGATAAGAAAACAGCTCATAGCGGCAGAAGGCAATATGGAGCTTGTAATAGACTTGGAAGTAAAAGAAAGAGAATTTATTACTCTTTTTGGAAAATCAGGCGCTGGAAAAACTACCATTTTAAGGATTCTGGCAGGACTTACTCAACCGGATGAAGGATTTATAAAAGTTGATAATGAGATATGGTTAGATGTTGAAAAAAAATTAAATCTTTTACCTCAAAAAAGAAAAATCGGATTCGTTTTTCAGGATTATGTATTATTCCCCAATATGACTGTCAAAGAAAATCTTGAATTTGCCTTAGATAATAAAAAGGACAAGGGAATTATTGACAAGCTTTTGGAAATTGTTGATTTGAAAGAGTTACAAGACAGAAAACCAGATACCCTATCAGGCGGGCAAAAGCAAAGAACTGCTTTAGCAAGGGCTTTAGTAAGAAATCCTAAAATCCTTTTGTTGGACGAACCTTTGTCCGCTTTAGATGCTGAGATGCGATTAAGGCTTCAGGATGAAATAATTAAAATACACAAACAGTTTAATATTACTACAATTTTAGCAAGTCATGATTTAGCGGAAATACTTAAGCTTTCAAACAAGGTTTTCTTCCTGGAAAAAGGTAAAATTGTAAAATCAGGAAAACCTCCAGATGTGTTTACCAAAGACAATATAAGTGGAAAATTTAAGTTTATGGGTGAAATTTTAGATATACAAAAAAATGATGTTGTTTACATACTAACGGTCTTAATAGGAAATAACATTGCAAAGGTTATTGCTACAGAAACAGAACTTGAGGATTTGAAAATCGGTGATAAAGTTACCGTTGCTTCAAAGGCATTTAATCCAATAATTATGAGGGTTTAATGATTTTATTGTTTTAACAAATATTTATATTTAGATACAAAGAATAATTCACAATTATGTTTTTTTCATCTATCCTTAGAGATAATTTAGCCTATAGGGTTTTTATAAAAGAATATAAGAAGTACTTCATATTTGGAACGATCTCCTTAATAATAGTGGACATAATTAATATTGTTCCACCACTCCTCATAAAGGAAGCGGTTGACATCCTTACATCTGATGGAAGCCTCACCAAAATCGCATACATTTCTGGTATCTACCTCCTTATCAGCTTTGTACAAGGTGCGGGAAGATATTTATGGAGGATGAATTTTGTAGGTACTGCTTTTCGTTGTGAATATGACTTAAGGATGGCGTTCTTTAGACACACTGAGACACTATCACAGTCCTTTTTCCAGAAATACAAGACAGGAGATCTGATGTCGCGTGCAACTAATGACCTGACCGCCGTGAGGATGGCAGTAGGGCCTGGCCTGCTTATAGGGCTCGATGCCATGTTCTACTTTTTTCTTATACCCCCAATAGTTATTTATTTATCGCCAAAACTTGCGCTCTATACATTCTTGCCTTTACCGTTGATGCCATACTTTGCATACAAAATAAAAAATACAATTGACAAAAGATTCAGAATCGTTCAAGAACAATTTTCCAACATAAGTGAGAAGGCTCAGGAAAATATCTCGGGAATCCGTGTAGTAAAGGGATTCAACATGGCAAAGCAAGAAGAAAAAACTTTTAGCAAATTATGCAGGGATTTTGTGAAGAAAAATCTTTCACTTGCTCTTCCACAGTCCCTCTTAGGTCCAGTCTTTGAGTATATAACATATCTGGGAATTATAATTCTTCTCTTAATTGGTGGGAATATGGTACTGGAAGGCACGATTACATTAGGTACTTTAATAGCATTCCAGAGGTATATATCAAAGATGGTTTGGCCTATGACGGCTGTAGGTTGGTGCCTATCATTATATCAGCGTGGTAGGGCATCGATGAAAAGGGTAGATGAAATTATGGACATAAGCTCTGAAATAGTAACTAATAAGTCCGCAATAAAAAATATTCAACTTGCCGGTAAAATAGATTTCAGGAATTTAAGTTTCCGATACAATGGGAATGAAGACATTATTCTGCAAAACACAAATCTAAAGATTGCTCCGGGGCAAAAAGTTGCCATAATCGGACCGGTTGGTTGTGGCAAGACTACATTGGTTAATCTGATACCAAGGATTCTACCTGCCGAAAATAACAAGATATTTCTTGACGATATTGATATTAATGAAATAGACATTAAGGAACTCAGGAGACACATAGGTTTTGTCTCACAGGACACCTTCTTGTTCTCTGAAAAGATTAAGAACAACATATCTTTTGGTAATCTCGAACTATCCGACGAACGTAAGGTTAGAGAGTTAGCGCATACAACGATGATATCAAAGGAAATAGATGATTTATCAGAAGGATACGATAGTTACCTGGGTGAGAGAGGGATAAATCTTTCCGGTGGCCAGAAACAAAGGATTGCTATTGCAAGGGCGCTTGCAATAAATCCGAAGATTTTGATTCTTGATGATTGCCTTTCCGGTGTAGATGCAAGGACAGAAGAGGCAATAATCAAAAACATCTCTGAAGTAGAAAAAGGAAGAACGCTTATAGTAGTAACACATAGGATACCAGCTATTAAGGAATTTGACCACATTGTGGTGATGGAGAAAGGAAAAATCGTTGATAAGGGTACACACCAACAACTAAGCGGAAGAGAAGGACTATATAAATTATTGTATGAGAAGGAAGTTATAAAAGAGAGCCTGGAGATAACATAGCGCAGCACAGCCGCAACCAAATTAAGTGACTAAAGTGAAATAAAGTGCCTAAATTTAAAAAGCTGGACTTTTTAATCCCCCTCTTTCCCCCTTTATAAAAGGGGGACTAAGGGGGATTGCTCACTTCACACTTTAGGCACTTTAAACTTTTACAGCGATTAAAAAAAACTTGTAAAAAAAAGAAATTTTCAGAGAGTAACAATATGAAAGAGTACTTGAGTGAAGATATCATACCTGGAAAATTGTATGACAGAACCATAATGAGAAGGCTCATGTCATATATAATGAGATACAGGTTGTCTGCACTGCTCTCGATTTTAATGGTCTTTGTAACAACACTTCTGTTTCTTTTAGGCCCGTATATATTTGGATACGCTATTGATCATGGGATTGTCAAGGGAGATAAGGGAATGATTATCAAAATGGCTTTACTCCTATTTGGCGTTGAGACATTCAGGGTTTTACTGTCTATAGTTCAGAGCTATAATATTCAAACGATTGGACAAAAGGTAATGATGGATATAAGGATGGAGGCCTTCTCTCATATTCAAACACTTCCTGTATCCTTCTTTGATAAGAATCCGGTGGGAAGGTTGGTTACACGCTTAACAAACGACATTGCTGCCCTGGGTGAACTGTTTTCTGCAGGAATCATAGTCGTAATAGGAGACGTCTTTATCATTGTTGGCGTAATCGTGACAATGTTTTTATTGAATATAAAACTTGCCCTCGTGGCTTTATGTGTATTTCCTATTTTAATGATTGTTGCCATATTTTTCAGTAAGAGGATAAAAATGGCTTATAGGGAGATAAAGAGAAAATTGGCTCGTATAAATTCACATTTAAATGAAAACATAACAGGGATGAAGATTATTCAGCTTTTTAATAGGGAAGAGAAAAATTACGAAAAGTTTGATTCGGCAAATAAAGATTATTTAGAGGAACAGGTTAGATATATTCGATACTATGCCCTTTTTCAACCTGCGCTAAACATTATAAATGCCCTTTCCATCGCTCTGATTCTCTGGTATGGAGCGCTTAGATATATCAGTCAGGACCTTACGCTGGGTATCCTCGTGGCATTCTTTGCGTATATACAGGGGATATTCGATCCAATAAGGGATATTGTAGAAAAGTATAATATATTCCAGGGTGCAATGGCTTCTGCTGAGAGGGTGTTTGGCTTGATGAAAGAACAGCCTGAAAAGGATTATGAGAAAATGACATTCGGGGAAGGGCTAACATCACGAGAAGTAAAGGGAAAAGTAGAGTTCAAAGATGTCTGGTTTACATATAACAGTAACGATTTCGTACTTAAGGAACTGTCTTTTAGGATTGAGTCGGGACAATCACTTGCCCTTGTTGGCGCTACAGGTAGTGGAAAGACATCAGTCGTAAACGTAATGACAAGGCTTTATGAAATAAACAGGGGTGAAATATTGTTAGATAATAGAAATATTCGGGATATTGAAAAAACACAATTAAGGCAGATTGTGGGTATGATAAGCCAGGATATTTTTCTTTTCTCTGGAACGATCAGGGACAATATATCACTCTTTAATTCAATTTCAGATAAAAGGATTTTGGGAATCATAGATGAGCTGGGACTTAATCCTTTTATCAGCCGAATGCCACAGGGGCTAGATACTGAAGTAGCAGAAAGGGGTTCAAACCTTTCTGTAGGTGAGCGCCAATTTATATCCTTTGCAAGGATTCTTGCTTACAATCCTGATATCTTAATCTTAGATGAAGCAATGTCTAATATAGACCCTATCTCTGAGGTGTTAATTCAAGATGCCATTAAAAAGATAACTAAAAACAGGACATCCATTATAATATCTCATAGATTATCCACTATCCTTAACTGTGACCATATACTGGTATTGGACAAAGGGAAGAAAGTTGAAGAAGGAACTCATGAAACTTTAATGCGTGTACAAGGGTTATATAGCCAGCTTTACAAAGTTTATCTTAAAAAGGAAATAGTATAACCTTTCAAACTAACTCCAACTTAATTCGCTAATTATTGAGTGTAAGCTAAAATAAACCACCAGGAGGTTTCGTTGAAGCTTGAATAAATGAAAAAAGCACATCTCGTCTTGCAACAATGCCGACCAGCCTGCCGTTTCTTACTACCGGCACCCTGATCAAATGCTTTGTCTCGAGGATATTTACAATCTCCACTGAATTAGTTACCTCTGAAACACTGACAACGTTTGTAGTCATTATATCACCAGCAGTGATATTCTTTACATCCTTACCTTCCATTAGAACCTTAAGAAGATCAAATTCTGTGACTATTCCTAATAAAGTTTTATCCTTATCTATTATGGGTACATCGCCAAAACCGCCATGTGACATCAAATCTGTCATTTGCCTCCATGTATTCTCTGGTCGACATGCAACAACGTCTGCTTCCATTAACTGAGAAGCCTTTAAATCCTTAAAATCTTCACCTCCCAACATAAACTCGGAACGTCTCATATCTGTCTCCTTTCACAAATTGCATTATAATATTTGAAAATACTATATATCAATAGCATATTAAATTGCAAGGAAATATTTTATGGGACAATTTATAATCCGGCCGTTTAATTTGGCGCCTGCATTTGCCACCTGTGTTTTACAAAAGATTATCCGTGTAGTAATTTCTAATCAGATCTATTTGAGTCAGCGTGTGGCCGGTATCGTAACCAAGGACTTTGTACGTCAACTGTCAGCAGCTTCCGATTACTCGGCTCGCTCAGTCCTTACAGCGAGGGAACGTGAGGTTCTTCAACTTCTGGCTGAAGGCAAGTCCAAAAAGCAAGTGGCTTTACAACTTCATATGAGCGTTAAAACTGTAGAAATCCACCGCCAGAGAATCATGGAAAAGTTGGATATTTACAGTATTGCCGAGCTTACCAAATATGCCATCCGCGAGGACCTGACCACCCTCTAAATTTTACACACTTCTTGTTGGGCATACACTTACGCTAGATTATCGTCCATTCTTAACAGTTTTTTCCTTGAAACAAGAGTTTACTATTGTTAGCATTTATCATAAGTATTATTAATATCACGGTGGTTAATTTTGGTAAAACATATTTGAACTAAAGGAGGTAAAATGTCGTATAAATTCTTTTGTATTTTTTTTATGTTACTGTTAACAATTTGTACAAAGATATACGGGGATACTTTTAGGCTGGAAGGTTTTGACGAAAAGATTGATGCAAAGATACTTGAAATGAACGAAGAGTATGTGAAGGTTATCGTTCCTCAAAGAGAGATTAGTTCAATAAAAATCAAATCAGAACTCCCTGACCGTCCGACAGGCGGGGATGATAAATATCCTGATGCCGTTTTCTTAAGTGTTAACGGTAAGGAAAGTAAAGTGGTTTGTAAGATTGTGAAAATAACCAAGAAACCCGGAAGTATTACGTTGCAAATTCCTAGAGAGAGGGTTTCTGCAATACAAATAGCCTTTCCGGGTAGTGAACAGGAGGATGTCTCAAGTGTAGGTAGAGGGAAAAGAGAGCATCCACCCGTAGATGCTGAAAGATTAAAAGAACAGATAAAAGAAGAATTGAGGTATGAATTTGAGAAAAAACAAAAGAAAGAGGACGTGGCAATTGAGGAAAAAATTAAAGAAGATTTAAGGCTTGAGTTTGAGAAGAAGCAACAAATAAAAGATGAGACATTTGAAGCTGAGAACTATGGTAAAGTAAGAGGTCGTATGCTATATAAGGGCAAACCTCTACCGAGATGTCAGGTAAAAATAATGATGCTAGAAAAATGGGGAATATTTGGTACACCAAAAGAAGGTATACGATTCGAAACAGTTACGGATGAAAATGGACGTTATATTTTTGAAAAAGTACCTCCTGGAGGATACAAGTTCTACTGGAAAAAACCAACCGAATCGTACTGGATTAGACGCATGAAGATGGAGCCGGATATTTTCATAGAAGCAGGAGAGACTTATCATTTACCCGACAGAGAGACAAATGTAAAAACGATAAATTGAAGAAATCAAAACAGGATCGGATAGAAAATGACTATCAAAGTTAAAAGCTTGTTATGGTTTTTACTTCCTTCTATTTTAATCGCAACTGCAACGGCGACATTTTGCTATTTATATACTTACATGACAGTAAAAAAAAAATATCTTTGATCAATTAGAAATAGCCGCTGATGAATTACATAAACAAGTTTGTGTTTTCTTAGATGGGAAAAGAGGGAGAATCATTGATTTTAGCTCTGATGGTTTTATCAGAGATTGTACAGAAAAAATAACCATAAGAAACGATAGAGTTCAGCATTATACAGACCGCTTAAAAACTCATCTTATTATGAACAAACAACCACTTGATCCTGATATTCTTGAAGTGTTTGTCGTTGATCTTGATGGTAAAGTAATTAGTTCGACAGAGATTGATCAAATTGGTAGGGATGTCTCAGGTGAAACATGTTTTTCAGAGACAATGAGGAAAGGTTTTTGCATAAGCGATATAAAATATTCTCCAGAATTTAAACAAAATACGTTCTTCGATGTAGCAAGATTACTCTTGAGCAATGATGGACTCCATACTATAGGCATAATCATTAATAGATATAATTGTAATAGTTTTAGAAAAATTACTCGTAGTGGAGTTATAGGGGAATTTGGGCAAGTAAAACAACTGGAGGGTTTGGGAGAGACGGGGGAGGTGTATATTGTAAATAGAGATAAATTAATGATTACGGAATCAAGATACAATAATGATGTCATACTTAAGCAGGTTGTTGATACAGAAGGTGTTAGGGCAGCATTCGATAATGAAGTGGGCATGATTGGTATATATACTGGCTATAGAGGTTTCCCGATACTTGGTGTATCCCGGTATATTGAGGAGATGGATTGGGTTGTGCTGGCTGAAAAGGGTATCTCTGAAGCTTTTGCTCCACTTGCGAGTTTAAGAAATTTTACCATCATTATGGGGATTATGGGCATTATGGTCATAGTAACAGTTGCAATCTTTTTTGCCAATAGGATAACAATGCCTATAACTTCATTAGCTTTGGCCGCAGGCGATATAGCAAATGGCAATTTAAAAGGTATAGAAGGAATTAAATCAAGAGATGAGATAGGTAATTTAGCAGATTCTTTTAACAAGATGACCATAAACCTGAAAAAATTCAGGGATGATCTAAAACAATCAGAAGAGAGATACAGGGACCTGATTGAAAATTCGTCAGAAATTATTTACCAGACAGATAAAAAGAGATTCTTTGTGAATGCGAACAGAACAATGTTAAATAAGCTGGGTTATCTATCTGAAGAGTTGCTGGGAATGAAAATAGACAACATTGTGCCAGATGATGAGCGTGGAAAAGTGATAAATCATATCCAAAAAGTGGTTGAAAAAGGCAGTGATTCTATAGAAACAATATTTCTCGCAAAAAAAGGAGAAATAATATATGTTGAAATTAATACTAATGCAATGTACGATTCGGAAAACAACTTTATTCAAACCAGGGCATTTGTGCGTGATATCACAGAGAGAAAGAAGGCAGAGGCGGCTGAAAAACATGGGAAGGAGTTACGATTATTATCTTCACAGATAATCTCAGTTCAGGAAGAAGAGAGAAGGAGAATCTCCCGCGAGCTTCATGACGAAGCAGGCCAGGCGCTTACGGCCATGAAAATTAATATCGAGATGTTGGAAAATGAAATTCCTGAAAACTCAACAAACGTCAGGAGAAGACTTGCTGAAACAAAACAGCTTTTAACACATACCTTGCAGGAAGTTCGAACGCTTTCATTCGAACTCAGACCCTCTTTACTCGACCATTTTGGTGTCCTGGCGGCGGTAAGGGGGTATTCAAAAAATTATTCCGAGAGAACTAATATAGATGTACAGGTTAGAGGTAAAAATATCGTTGAAAGATTTCCTCCTGAGATAGAAATACTTTTCTATCGTTGTGCACAGGAGGCTTTGAATAACGTGGCAAAACATTCTGGGGCAACAAATGTTGCAATAAATGTAGTGCAAGAGGAGAATGAACTCCGCATGAAGATCAAAGATAATGGTAAAGGTTTTGATGTGAAAAAACATTTTGAAAAGAATATAAATAGCTCAAGTATCGGTTTATTTGGTATGAATGAAAGAGCAGTTCTTCTTAATGGGAGGTTAAAAATACATTCAGAAAGAAATAAAGGTTCTGAATTGGAGATTTTTGTGCCTTTTAAAGCAAATAATGAAAATAATTTTTCTGAGGTAAGTAAAAATGCCTAAAACTAGAGTATTATTAGCTGACGACCACACAATAGTAAGGCAGGGTTTAAGGGCGCTTTTAGATTCTCAAGAAGATATACAGGTAGTAGGAGAAGCTGAAGATGGAAGACAGGCTATCGAAAATGTTAAACAATTAGTTCCGGATATAGTAGTGATTGACATCACCATGCCAAGTCTTAATGGGATTGAAGCCACACGTCAGATTAAGAAACTAAATCCGGAAATTATGGTGCTAGTTCTAACGGTGCATATTAACGAAGAGTACATATATCAAGTCTTTCAGGCAGGCGCCTCTGGATATTTGCTCAAGGAATCTGCAGTTTCAGACCTGGTTTCAGCAATAAATGTAGCAAAAAAAGGCGAAATATTTTTAAGCCCATCAATTTCTAAAATAATTGTTAAGGATTATATGAAACATGCTGTGGGAGAATCGGGGGACTTCGATAGTTTGAACTTACTTACTGGTAGAGAACGTGAGATATTACAATTAATTGCTGAAGGTCGCACGAATAAGGAGATAGCTAGCCTTCTTAAGCTAAGTGTAAAGACCGTTGATGTGCATAGAGCTCATATAATGGAAAAACTCCATATACATGATGTAACAGGTCTCGTAAAATATTCAATTAGAAAAGGGCTTATAAAGGTTTAAAATATCACTACAACCTCGAACAAATAAAATCTGTGCCAAAACTTATCGAATTCCTTGCTGCCCATCCTTACTGAAATGTGCGGCTTTAATATGGGCTGTCTACCGAGTCGGGATGGGAAAAGGCTGCAAGGGGTACTGACGAAAGATTGTATCCCTGGGGTGAAGTTCCTGCAGATGGAGGTATTTAATGGTTGACCTGCGATGTACCTTCCGATTTGCAGTTTTCCCGGATGTTCGTTTGAACTTTGGCGGATTTCGCTGCGTTAAGGAGGCTAAATAGTTAAAATGGTGATATTTGGCATATACGGGCCTTAGAAATGCAGGTAAAACAACTTTGCTTGAAAGCCTGACCAGGGAATTAGTAGGTGATGGTTACAAAGTTGCGACTGTGAAATACGCTACCGTGAACATCTCTATTGATAAAAAACACGCGTCATGGAATGAAGATAAGATAGTATCGTTCAAACCGGTAGATACAGGATTGACCCATTGAGAAAATTAACGAAACCTACCTGACTTCGCCCGCCAGATCAAACCGTTTGCCAGCCCAAGCTACCCGACTAACAGACTGTGTCACAATTATAAAAACCTATTGCAGGTTCAATCTTGTAGATTGATCCGCATGTTTCCTTGTTTCTTGATGCGTGAACTCTTACAAAAAATTGGGTGCCATGGGAGTCATCCCATTTTCACCCTGAATCGAGTTCAGGGCATGCACTGACGAATGTCAGGATCAGATTCCCTGTCTGCCCGCCCGGATGAATCCGTTCGGACGGGCTTCCCAAGTAGGTATCCCTCGGGAATGACAGATAATTCAACACATTGTCATTCCCGACACTGATCGGGAATCTATTTTCGTGTTAAAAATGCCATAAATATTAGCGAACGGAGTGAGCCAATTTATCTTATAAACCCTATTCTGGGTAGTTCACGCAAGATAAAATCCTCAAAATTTACGTTTGTTTTAGCTAACGTGTAAACAATTCTCCTTGTCCTGCAGAAGTGTCTTAGTTGTCTATTATGCTCTTCTAAATAATTTTTGTATAGTTTACGATTTGATTCGGATAAATTTATTATTTTCTTTTCATTCGTCTCTACATCAACTATTTGACCTCTTTTTATCTTTGCAAATGGATCTAATTCGGTAGCACCCAAGATTTGTATAACTTTGATATCAAAATTCTTAAAGCGTAAAAAATTAAGCGCCTTTACATATACCTCTGGTTTCATCATAAAATCAGATATAACAACAACCGTTCCTCTCCTGCCTTTCAATTCAAACGTATACTTTAAGATAGAATTAACAAAATCTAATTCCCCTTCCGGTGTAAGCCCTCTCAAAAAGTCAGCCATCATAAAGATATTTTCCTTTTGTTGGAAGAAAGGTGTTCTGTTCCCGGAAGTTTTTTTCCCATCTGACAGTGTAGCTACACTTACACTATTTTTGCTTGATAATGCAATGTAGCTCAATGCAATCACAAGATCTTTCGCATAATCAAACTTTTTATCTTCCCTGGGAAATAACATCGACCTGCTTGAATCCAGCAGAATATGGACAGATAGTTCTACTTCTTCCTTAAATGTCTTTACTAATAATTTATCCAGACGCCCATAAATATTCCAATCTATGTATCTGAAGTCATCTCCTGGAACATATTCTTGATAATCTGCGAATTCGAGACTGGTTCCTCTCTTATTAACCATCTCATAAGTACCTTTCCTGGTTCCCGAATAAGTCTTCTTGCATTCAATACATAAAGATTCAAGTTTTCGTAGAAAATCAGCGTCAAAAATATCTCCGAGCATTACAACTCAACTCCTTTTCCTTCCTCCATACAATGACGGTGGCTAACATTTCTAACAGAATAATCTGGCTAATATGGTTCTATTACTCTTAAAATGGAAATTCCTATACATTTAAATTAGCGATTGCCTGCCCGCCTTCATTCAAGCGGGGGAGGAGCTAATTTACTATCTATTTCTTCCTACTTTCTCTAATATCTTCTCTATAATATTTTGAGATTTTATATTGTCTGCCTCTGCTTCAAAATTCAAGAGCACTCTATGGTTTAGTGCTGATACAGCAATCCTATCAACATCATCATAACTTATATTAGCTCTGTTATCTAAAAGGGCATTTACTTTTGCTCCTAAAACCATAGCTTGCGCCCCACGAGGACTTGACCCAAAGGTAATATATCGGCTTACGTAATCAGTAACATCATCTCCATCAGACTTTGGGGCATCCACATTTTTACTATTTGGATGTGTAGCTAATACAATGTTTGTAATATAATCCTCCACTCTTGATGAAACAAGTACATCTCTCACTAATCTTCTCATTTCAGTAACCCTTTTTAAAGCCTCATCAGAATCAAAAACTGGTTTAATCGTATACTCCTCATTAACTGTTGTTTGTTTCAAGATATCTTTTAGTTCGCTAAAATTTGGAAAAGACAATTCTAACTTAAAAGAGAACCTGTCCATCTGTGCCTCAGGCAATGGATAAGTGCCTTCCATTTCTATAGGGTTTTGTGTTGCTAAAACAAAGAATGGTTCTCTTAGTCTATGTGTCTTTCCGGCAATTGTTACCTGTCTTTCCTCCATAGCTTCCAACATAGCTGATTGTGTCTTTGGTGTAGCGCGATTGACCTCATCAGCAAGAATAATGTTAGAAAAAACAGGCCCCGCAGAAAATTCAAATTCCTTTCTGCCTCCGCCCCTTTCTACAACTATCTGGGTTCCTATTATGTCCGCCGGCATTAGATCTGGAGTAAATTGTATTCTCTTAAAATCGAAGCCCAGTGCCTTGCTTAAAGATTTGACAAGTAGAGTCTTACCCAATCCAGGAACACCTTCAAGAAGTACATGCCCATTGGTAAAAAAAGCAATTAGGACCGTTTTTATGATATCTTTATGTCCTACTATTACTTTGCCAATCTCCTCGCTCATTTCGTTAAAGTCTCTTTTAAATCGTTCTATTTCTTTTTTTATATCAACAACTTCTTCACTTTTATCGATATCTGGCACGTTTTACTCCTTATCAGAATGTATCTTCTTAATAATTTCTTCATATTCTAACGGTATTGAAGTCTTTTTTATTACATCATCTTCTGCTTGTTGCGTACTCAATTTTACAGCATCATCATAACCCACTGTTGGAAGTTTTCTTTTTATAGCAGGTTCTCCTTTACCAGTAGATATTGTTTCCCTTTTTGTTCCAAACTCGTCTTTGATGCCCTTTAATTTCACTTTTAATTTTTCAGCACTTTCAGGTGTTTCAATCTTTTCCGGCTCAGAAGAATACAACTTCTCTCCAGGTTTAGTTCCACCTGTTACAGCAACTTCGCTATGACGTCCTTCAAATTCTTTTGATTTTTCTTGTTCCTCTATATCAACACTTTCTTGTTTTAGTTTACTTATGTCTTTTAAATTCCTTCCCTTTTCCACATCATTATTAGAATCATATCCCATTTTCTTTTCTAAATCTGAAATCTGATTGGATAAACTTCTCATTTGATTCATGATTTCATTTTTTAAGGCAGCACTACTTTTCCCTTTGTTCATACTGCCTCCGCTCATACCTTGATTATTTGCCGCTTGTTTTTCCTTCATTTCTCCAGTACTGGCAGTTTTATCACCCCCTTCAGGTATTTGTGAAGGAGCACTATCACCAGACCCTTTGCCACCTTTAGATTCTTGTGAACTTTCTTCCGCTCTCTCTTGTTGTTTTCCTTGTTGCTGTTGGGATACCTTTGCGCCTCCTGCTTCTGTACCTGCTTCTGTTCCCTTGCCAGATGCAACCTTAGCACCACCTGCCTCTTTTGATTCTCCTTGACTTCCCGGACTCTTTTGAGTTGCTTTTTCAGCACCACTCACTGACTCGCCATCCTTTTCCTCCATATCAGTATCACCTTTCATATGCTGTTGTTTCTGCGGTAGTTCCATATCTTCTTTGGTAGTAGATGATGGTGATGTCTGAGAACCTGCTTCACCAGTCTTTCTATCTGCCTGTGCTAATTTATCTTTAAGCTTTTGACCGGATCCCTTTTGTTCCTTCGCTGGAGTGTCTGCTCCTTCAGGTGTTTGTGAAGGGGCATCTTTACTTCCCTCAGGTATTTTTGAAGGAACATCCTCACCCCCTTTTGAATCTCCTTGCTTTTTTGCAACTTCGCCTCCAACGTCTCCGCTACCACCTTGTTGTTGCATTTCGGATGTTTCCTCTTTGCCTGAACCGGTAGAGGTGGTTTTGTCTCCTGTTCCCTTGGTCGGATCCGGCTGTTTTTCGTGCTGCTGGCCTGCCTTCGAACCTTCCGACTCATTACCTTGTGACATATCTTTACCGGATGCAACATTAGTGCCACCCATACCCTGAGATTCCTCTGGTTTTCCACTTCTTTCTTGTGTTGTCTTTTCTCTATCAGTAGTATCTTTAGAATCTCGCTGCTTTTTTGCAACTTCGCTTCCAACGCCTTTGCTGCCACCTTGCTGTTGTGTCTCAGGCGTAGTCTTTTCACCTGAACCAGAAGGTGTAGGTTCAGATTTATCAGCCTGTGAAGTTCCCTTACCTGACTCATCCTCTTGCTGTTTTTGCTGAGATGAGATGGAAGAATCTTTTGAAGTAGAAGACGCTGATTGTTTGCTCTGGTTTGATTTGTCCTTTGATGAATCAGCCTGATCTTCCTCTGATCCACCCATGGGGATACTTGGCGTAGGAAGACTGTCATTGTCTTTTGGGGGAAAGAAGAGCTTTGCGAGCTTTTGCAGTAGTTTTGACCCCGGAATCTTTGTCTTTTCTTCCTTCTTTTGCTCCTTCTTTTGATTCTCCGCCTGTTTTTCTTCAGATGGTTTTTCCTCAGAATCTGATGTATCCTTTGTTTCTGCAGGCGCCTCCTTTTTATCCTCTAATTGTTCTTTATCTGCGCTGGCTAATTGCTTTGATTCGTCTTCTTTTTCCTGGCTTTCCGGTTTTTCCTTATCAGCGAGTTTAGGTTCTTTATCAAAATCTGATGCTTCTGTCGTTTCTTCAGACTCCTCTTTCTTATCTTCCGGTTGTTCCTTCTCTCCACTGGCTAACTGTTTAGATTTATCTTCCTTCTCCTGACTTTCTTGTTTTTCTCTATCAGCAAGTTCAGACTTCTCACCTTCACCCTTATCTTCTGGCCCTGGTTTGCCTTCAAGTTGATATAATTTAGAGTTAATGCTACTTAATAAATTAGATATTTGGTCTTGCAAGGAATTGGTCGTCTTTTGCTTCTGTTGTTCTTTTTCTACAGACTTCGATAATTGACTTTCTTTAGGTTTATCTTTAGCAGTTTGTGCTTGTAATTGCTGTTCTTCCGTTTTTTCTTGTTCTTTCTTAGATTTCTCGGTCCCTGTTCCTGCCAGTTTTTTATCTTCTTGTTCCTCCTGAGGCTCTTTAGATTTTTCTTCCTGCTTTAGTTTATCCTCTTTTTCAGCAACATTGTCTTCTGTCTCTTCGGTTTCAGATTTTTTAAGACCATTATTTAACAAGCCAGGCATCTCTACAACTGTTTCTTTTATATTTGTGACAACTTGTTCTGATTTTTCAGGATACATATAAGGAAGAAGCAAGAGGATTAAAAGTAGTATAGATACAGGTATTAAAAACTTTGTTGCCTTTGGGAACTTATGTGGGAGGGTATTCTTGATGCTTTTATCGTCAAGTTTACTGTTGATATCATCCACAAGTAAATCAAAAAATTTGTTCTTCTCTTTTTGCTCAGTGTATTCTAAACCCGTGATAAAACGCTCCTTAAAGTCCATTTTCTTGTCTAATATACTCGCAGCATCAGATTTCCCCATCCATCTATAAAGAACCATTGCAAGATTCACAAAGAAATAGATTGAATATAAAGAAATTAAAATAATGTAAACATAGGAGGGTATATTGACAAATTTTTGGACAATAAGTGTGATCAGGGCTACGGCGAACCCAATTGTTAAGACGGTAAGAAATGTATTTTCACATCTAAAGATATTGTACCTAAAACGAGCCTTTTCTAACTTTTCCTCGATTTGGTATTTGTAAGAATTCTTGTCTATACTTTCTTCTTTTTCATCAGATGGCATTATGTCTGTCCTTAGAAGTTATTAATATTGTTAAACTTAATCATTCTATAGATAAATCCTTATATCCTATACATATTTTTTCACAAAAATTCTAAGATTACCAGTTAAAAAAATTAATCAGAACAAAGGAATTATCTCCTGATTTCTTTGGAATGCAATTATATTTTGAGTTGCTTATTCTAGTGTGGGGTGGTTCTTTTAGAAGTTTTAAATAAAAAAACTTATTTTATCAAAATTACTAAGCCCGCCTATTAATCTGGCGGGTCATGATCTGATTGCGAGTTAGACATGATAACAACTGTGATTTCTTGCAATTTCAAGAGTTAAAACTACGACAAAAAACTAATTTTCAATCCCCCTTAGTCCCCCTTTTTTAAAGGGGGAAAGAGGGGGATTTGTTAATATAAAGGACATTAATATTTTATTCATAATGTGCAGGAATCCATACCTTCTCTTCATATTCCTGCCAATAACCGGAAGGTACATTTCTATCCTCGTAATGACCCTCAATTCTTCGATCACCTTCTACACGTTCTTCAACCCAGACTC
>MAYW01000072.1 GCA_001723765.1 Candidatus Scalindua rubra | reverse complement strand
TCTGGGCTGTTTCCTTTAGCCCGGATGGAAGGTTCCTTGCATCAGGATCAGTAAATTATACTATCAACATTTGGGAGATGCCATCTGGTAAGTTGATCAAGACATTAAAGGGGCATACAGATTCCGTCTGGGCTATTTCCTTTAGCCCGGATGGAAGGTTCCTTGCATCAGGATCAAGTGATAAAACCATCAAGCTCTGGGATATGCCTCAGGGTAGGTTTCTGACATGCCTGTTTGATCCGGCTGCATTAGAGAAGGGGAAAGAGGCAAACCAGTATACCATAACAAATCAATATGGAAAAACCATCACCTATACCCTCCCGTGTGGATCCCCAATCCCTCCGGGTGCCATCTGCACATGCAATTGTATTCCAGGAACACATTATGTTGCTCCCAGTACTCCTAGCACGAGAAGATTACCTTACACCTATTGTCAATGCGACAAAATATGTGTCTGTATTCCTGTTAAATAATGGAGGAGAACAGGGTCATACATTCAGCAAAGAAATAGAAATAGGAAATAGGTTGGGTAAGGAACAGGCGCACAGCAGACAGTAAGGCCAATTAATGACTCGATTGAATCAAAGGCAATGTCGATTAAGTGTCTGCCTAGACACCCTCACAATCTCTATGTTTCCAGCTCCTCCCCTAAAATTCCGTACGTCGGGTTTTCCCCAATACGGCTTCAAGTGTGGATTCAGATGTGACCTTCATCCCAAGAATATTAGGTTAAATCAAGCCCTGATATGCCCTGCTACATTGAGACTTATACACATCTTCAGGCTATCCTCAAGATTCCTGCTCTTTTTGTCCTTTTCCAGGCTTCCGCCAATTTGGACTGCCTCCTCTTTTGGAAAACCACCCATCACCCAGAGACACTTTGCTCTGATAAGGTTATGTTGTCCTTACATTCATTGCTAATACTGCCTCATCCGCCAATCTGTATAGCTCTCCCCGATTTCCCTTACGGTTATACAGAGAGTCTTTGTCATTCAATGGCTATCCTGACTGCCATACAGACCTTCCCTACTTTTAACTTTCAGACATTGTATGATTGCCACCTGCTCTACGCCGAAGACCCCGATAATCGCTTATTCCATTTACTTCACTACCGGTACTAATCACTGCCCTCTGTCCACAGGCTTGACGGCCTTAATTTAGTTAACGACGCTTCATACACATGTTCGCTTTCGCTGCGGCCCTCATACTTGCTCACCCCACTAAATGGGATTTTTACTTCCAAGCTTTCACCAAGAAAGGTTACCCTTCATTGATGTTGGATATAACTACAGAGCCAAAATGGAAATTGCTCTGGCTAGACTTCCACCAGCTTGCCTGATTACTTGTAGGCTGCACGGACAGACACTTATTTTATTTCAGAAGAGAGAAAGAGAATAACAATCATTGATGAGCGCAGTAGCGTATTATGAGAAATAAAGGTCTAACCATTTCACTCAAGCTAACCGCCAAATTGCGTGCCCTTTCAACATTTTTTCTGGCTTCCATTCTATAATCTTTTTGCTATCATATCCATCAGGTTGGCGGTAGCTTAGCTCAGATGTTAAAGCGGAAATTGGGATCGAGTCTCCCCTTGTCTGCATAAAAGGTATAGCAAGAGAAAGTAATAGAATTATCTATTGAAATAAGTAAGGATTTAATTAGAATAGTTTGAATAGCCCAACCTGGCCGAGCCAGAACCAAAAAAGGATGAATGTCTTATAGGTTCTGGCTCAGCCAGGTTGTTAAATGAAAACCTACGGTTTTCAAACCCTGGCCCAGACCGCAGGGCGGATCGCACCAGGGCAGGCTTTCCCTTATTGTATAAAAGAATAGCTAAATTATAAAGTTGTTTGCTTTTGGATCAACCGGTCTCTCTCCGAGCTGTAAGCTCTACGAGCTGGAAGCCGACTCGTAGAGTCTACGACTCAGAGAGGTTGTTACTTTAAAAAAACTTGTCGATCTAATTTAGATCAGGTGTAGGGTGGATTAAGGCCCTTAGGCCCTGGCCCAGACCACAGGGTGCCCGCATTCCGGACGGGCGGTGATCGCACCAGGGCGGGCCGAATCCACCGAAAATACCCATATATATTAATACCGTAAAATGAAGGTGGATTCGCTTCGCTTAATCCACCAAAAAGCTGTTATTAAACATTTTTCTTTAACACACCGAAGGCATCGGCGTGAGATCAGCCGAACGGTGTGGTAGAACAGTCTACATCTTTATTTTTGGCTGCACTAATATTGATCCGGTATTGATGAGTAAATGTAGTAAAATTTACTTAAGCTCAATATGAATCCTTAAAATTATTTTTACCTAGAGGAGAGATAATGACCACAAAAACACTGGATGGACACATCGAAATCACCAAGGGAATAGCTGGCGGCAAGCCTAGAATAGCTGGACATCGAATTACTGTGCAAAACATCGTAGTTTGGCATGAATTGTTGGGACGTCGAGCGGATGAAATTGCGGCTGAATATGACATGACGTTGTCTGACGTTTACGCTGCCTTGGTTTATTATTATGACCATCGAACCGAGATTGACAAATCGATTGAGGAGAGCGAGTCTTTCGTTAAAGCATTACAACAGAAAACGCCTTCAAAAGTATCGCAAAAACTAAATGAGCAAAAAGCTTAGATTCTATACAGACGAGCATGTCCCTAATTCTGTTGTAAAAGGGTTGCAGCTTCGAGGCGTAGATGTTTTAACTACAAAAGACGCTAGGATGCTTGGAGAAAGTGATGAAGTTCACATTGCTTTCGCCAAAAAAGAAGAGAGAGTTATTTTTACTCAAGATGAAGACTTTTTACGGTTGCATGCTCAAGGTTTTGAGCACAGTGGTATCGTTTACGCCAACCAGCGTACTCCAATCGGCGAGATAGTACGAGGACTTATGCTAATTTATCAAATCCTCGAATTTAAGGAGATGAAAAACCACCTCGAATATCTGTAAAGATTATTGGTGGGCGGTAAGCTCGGGTCCAAGTACCGGTGTCGATCATAGTTCCGGGGCGTCAGGACGAGGTCTATGTACCCAATAATCCTGCCATCAGGAGCGCCTAATCGAATTGAGACGCCGCCTACCTTTTTTTAATTTGTTTGAAGGTATATTAGTGAAGAATTAGATAGGTATGGGGGAAAAAAAGAAAATACCTGATAAGTATCAAGTATGGATAGATGCCCGTAAAAAGTTTCACCTTTCAAATGCTCATATCCAAATGGCAAGAGAAATAGGTATGTAAATGACAAATCTCTTTGGAAATAAAACAAAGAATAGATACGAGATTGACGAAGAAGCCCCATGTATCGTTGCCTGTCCAATCCGACAAGATGCACGTGATTACGTTCAGTTAATTGCCAGAGGCAGGTTCAATGAGGGTATGCGTGTGGTGGCAGAAAGAAACGCTTTACCATCTGCGTGCGGTCGCATATGCACTCATCCATGCGAAACAGAATGCAGAAGAAATAAAATAGACAAACCTATTGCTATTGCATGGCTTAAACGATTCCTTGCAGACGGCGATTTCTACGACCCAACCCAGGATAAAGACAGGCAGGCAGAAGTAAAATACCCGGAGAAGATTGCTATTATTGGTGCGGGTCCAGCAGGTTTAGCAGCAGCAAACGACCTATCACTCCTTGGATATCAATGTACCATTTTTGAAGCACATTACGAACCTGGAGGGATGCTTTGTATGGGCGTACCAACATACCGTTTACCCAGAGAGTTTTTGGGCAAAGATATCAACTTTATAAAGAATCTAGGGGTAGAAATAAAATTTAATACAACATTCGGTAAGGATATTTCATTCAATGATTTAAAAAATGAAGGTTACGAGATTACGTTTATAGCTGTTGGCTTACCCATAACCAGACGACTACCCATTGAAGGCACAGATTTAGATGGAGTTCAAAATGCCATAACATTTCTTAAGAGCGCAAACTGCGATGGAAATGCAAAGGTTGGAAACAATGTTCTGGTTATTGGTGGTGGAGCGGTTGCGATGGATTGTGCAAGAACAGCCTTAAGGTTTGGACCGAAGGAAGTACACATAGCATGCTTAGAGTCTCGAAGTGAAATGCCAACAAGTGATTACGAGATTGAAGAAACGCTGCAAGAAAAGGCAATACTCCATACCTCATTAGGCCCGAAAAGAATATTAGGAGAAAATGGCAAGGTTACGGGCCTTGAAACGCTTAAGGTAAAATCTGTTTTTGACAGCCATGGTAGATTTAATCCATCCTTTTACGAGGATAGTGAATCAGTATTAGATGCGGATACTATTATTCTGGCTATAGGTCAGGCATCAGATTTGTCTTTTCTTGAAGGACAGGAAAAGATACAAGTTACGAGAGGGGGCACAATAGCCGTAAACACTGATACTTTAAGCACTGATATGCCGGGTGTTTTTGCGGGAGGGGATATAGTATTAGGAAGAGGCGCCCTTACGATGGGCTTAGGACATGGTAAAAAGGCTGCATTATCTATTCATAATTATCTTAGAAAATCTTCTGAAACCGACTATAAAGCCAGAGATGTTAAACCTATTGACGAACTTTCAGAGACAAAGACGAGGTTAGATAAAATAAAAAAAGAGGAAAGGTATGAAATGCCAGCCCTGGATCCGGATACAAGGGTCGGAAATTTTGATGAAGTTGAACTGGGTTTTACTGAAGAAATGGCAGTACGAGAAGCAATGCGCTGCATGAACTGTGGTAATGGCGCTTCCGTTTCTGAAGAAGCTTGTATTGCATGTTTAACGTGTGTCAGGGTTTGTCCTTTTGAAATCCCAAAAATAGAAAAAGAAGAAAACTTTGCATTCATTGATGGGGATTGCCAATCGTGCGGGATTTGTGTTGTTGAATGTCCTGCAAAGGCAATCGAATTCAAAGGGACTTATGAGGATATGGGGAAAACACCGTTAGATGGGATTTTTCAAGGAGCAACGAACATTGCTCCCTTAATTATAAATTTTTATTGCAGTTATAATTTAGATCCGGCTCTATCCACCGAAAAACTGCCAGAGAATATCAAGCATGTAAGCTTACTTAGTTTAGGAAAGTTAAGCCCCGGATTAATACTTAAGGCATTTGAGAAAGGTGCAGATGGCATTTTAATTACACCATGTGATGATTCATGTCATTTCGGAGATTCATGTAATGCATGGGCGGAAAGAAGAACTGAAACTGCAATAGAATTTTTATTTTCAATTGGAGTAGAAAAAGAAAGAATAAGGTACCATAATTTTTCTTCTGAGAATGGAGAAAAGTATTTGGAAATCGCAAATCAAATGATAGAAGATATACGAAATTTGAGTTAAAGGAGATTCATAATGAAAGCTGCCCTAATTTTTACAGGAAGTAGTCCAATCCTCATAATTACCTCATATCCATCATTAGAAGACAAAAGATTCCTGGAAAAATTAAAGCATAAAGGGATTGATAAATTTATTGCTTTTGAAGTCCAATTAGAAAGCGCAAAGGAAAAATATGGCAGCCGTTTTGATGTTATATCAGACGACCTGAATGAAACTGAAGACATGCGAATACTTGATTATAATGGCCAACTTGCTTTTGAAAGGTTCTCTTTTGAAGAGCTGGGTGACATGATTAAACATGATGGACACAATATATAAATTACAATGAGCGAAGAAAACAATACAAATAATTTTAAAGCTGGAAGTAACCTGGAGAAACTGCTCAGGAAAGGAGAGTTTGTAGTTACATCAGAACTGGGCCCACCCAGAGGTGCCAGCCGAGAAGTAGTTGAAAAAAAAGCAGAAATCTTAAAAGGCTCTGCTGATGCATTTAATATAACTGACTGTCAAACAGCAATGGTACGACTTTCCAGCATTGCAAGTGGGGCCATTCTTATTAATATGGGAATGGAACCCATCGTACAAATGACTTGTAGAGACAGAAATAGAATAGCAATACAAAGTGATATACTCGGCGCCGCAGCCCTGGGCATGAAAAATCTTCTATGTCTGACTGGAGATCATCAATGTTTTGGCGATCACCCGGATGCAAAGGGTGTTTTCGACATAGATTCAATCCAACTCTTAAATATAGTTAGACAAATGAGAGATGAGAAAAAATTCCAGTCAGGTGAAGAGATAAAAGTTGAACCCAAACTCTTCTTAGGCGCTGCAGCTAACCCCTTTGCAGATCCTTTTAAATTTAGGGCTATTCGGCTTGCTAAGAAAATAGCAGCAGGAACGGATTTCATACAAACACAAATTATTTATAATGTAAAGAAATTTGAAGAATGGATGGGTATTGTCCGAGATATGGGACTACACGAGAAGGTCTTTATATTAGCAGGTGTTACTCCTATCAAATCTCTCGGCATGGCCAAATACATGAAAAACAATGTCCCTGGTTTGGATGTGTCTGATGAGATAATAAAAACGTTTAGAAGAGGCTCCAAAGAAAAAAATTGAAGGTGTAAATATCTGCATTGACATAATCGAGCAAGTACGCAAAATTAAGGGCGTTTCAGGAATTCATATCATGGCGATCGAGTGGGAAGAAGTAGTTCCAGAAATCGTAGAAAGAGCGGGGCTACTCCCAAGGCCCACACCATTATAAACCAGCCGCTAAGGTCTCCCATGTGAGCAACTTAAGGCTCACCACTCAGGTGGAAACCAAACAGGAGTTAATAAATTACTTTGCCAATTTTAGTCAAGATTTAAGAAACGAGATATTAATTTTTGCTGTCATCTAATCTCAAGTTTAAACGCAAATGGGGATGCTTGTTTTCCAACAATTATTTCGCACATCTTTTCATTTAATACAAACTGTTCATCTATTTCTTCACCATTAACGATAGTACCCAAACGGCTTCCTCGATCAACAATAACATATTTACCCTCTACCTTATCTATTAAAAAGTGATTTCTTGATACATTAAAAGGTGGAGAGTCTTCAAGATACAGATCATTATCAGAAAGAACATCGAGCCCGCCTGATTTATGCTCACGTCCAACCTTAAAGGGGAAATTGTTTATCTTCATTTCACCACCATTTAATGCTTCTGAACTTATTTCATTTAAACCTGAGAGTACGACGAATCCAGCATCGCGTATTCCCTCGTATTTAATTGTTTCCACAACATCTGGAGTTTCCTTACTAATGAGCATTTTGTTAACGGTTCTCAATCTTTCAAAAAGGGCTTTTATGATTGGCAAAAGTACTTTAGGGTTCTTCTCAAAAAGTTCATTAAAGTTATCACGACTAATCATAGCTAACCGCGTATCCTCAATGGCTGTAACCGTAGCTGATCTGGGTTTGTCTTCGACCAGTCCCATCTCACCAAATATTTGTTTTTCCCCTAAAATCGCCAGTACCGTTTTCTTATTATTGACTATATCAGACACCTCAACCCTTCCTGACTCAATAATGTATGCACGTGTTTCATGCGATCCTTTCTGAATTATCACATCACCTTTTCCGATCGTTTTAGTTTCCATAATACTACTCCCAAAAAATAATATACATTATGATAGCTTATAAAAATCTAAAAAACAGAAATTAATATTATCCCTAAGACCATAATAGCAGCCCCTAAAAATCTTTCCTTAATATTTGTTTCCATAAAAAACATAGCACCAAAGATAACCCCAAAGAGAAGACTCAATCGTTTCACCGAAACCATATAAGATACTTCAACAAGGCTAATTGCCTTCAGATGTGTAATCATCATAATTGCCGTAGAAAATCCGATAAAAAGAAATAGTATCGGCTGAGAAACAATTTTTGAGAAAATATTTTTAGTCTTAAAACTTACTATTAGAAACAAAAAAGATGACAGTAAAAATGAATAAAATATACTAAAAAATATTGGACTTGAATGCTGGACTGCTATTTTACCAAGATTTAATGTAATACAGAATATAAAAGCAACAATAATCATCAATACAGACCCTTTTTCTTTAGCTATTGCTTTTAACGGTTCAAAAAATCCACGTTTAATGGTACGAATATTTAACAAATAGGCGCCAATTGTGACTAATAATATACCAATAAAACCAGTTTTATCGGGTCTTTCTCCTAAAATAATATATGATGTTCCAATTAAGAATACAGGGGTCAAGGATAAAAATGGAAGTGTCAATGAAAGAGGTGATATATTTATGGCTCTCATATATAATAACAAAGCTATTATGTCTAATGGAAGAAGTAAAAAAGTAATTATAAAAAAGACACCATCAAGCCTGGGTATATCAACAAATGGAAAGATAAAAACCATCAAAGGAGCAGTATATCCAAACCTAACCCAAGCTACGAGATATGAATCGTTATTAATTAATGCCTTTTTGCTTAGGGCATCTGCTATTGCTACACTTAAAGCGCATACAAAAGCATATACAAACCAGTTCATAACAAATCATACAAAGTGAACTTTTATTTACCACGTAAATATTTGACGGGATTTACAAGATAAATAATCTAAAAAGTTTAAGACTATCATGTCCATTCTGTCTAAATTTAATATTATGAATGGAATCACCATTGTGCCGATTGCCGAATACTATAGAAGTTTTTAAAGGATTTTAGGCTTTGTTTATGTGAGCTATGAATTTTGCTAAAGATTTTCGTAATTTGGCAGGAAAACCGAGAGGGTTGAGTAAAGAAGATACCCAGACATTGGTATCAATAACAATCCTAATAGCCACGTTTTTCTAATATGCATTTTTACTTATAAGTCCCCTCCAAATAGTCAACCACATTACTTCAAAATCAAACTTAAGACTCCAATTTTCTATATAATACAGATCATATTCGATCCTTTTCTCAAGCGATGTATTTCCTCTCCACCCGTTAATTTGCGCCCATCCTGTAATGCCAGCCTTCATCTTATGCCTCAACATATATTTTGGAATCTTGTTTCTAAACTGCTGTATAAAAAATTGTCTCTCAGGTCTTGGACCAACAATACTCATATCTCCTTTAAGTACATTAAAGAATTGAGGGAGTTCATCCAGACTTGTCTTTCTCAAAAAGGTACCAATTAATGTTTTGCGAGAATCATCCTTCGCTGCCCATATGGGACCTGTTTCTTTTTCTGCCTGAGTCGTCATCGTTCTATATTTCAGCATACTAAAAATCTTTCCATCTAAACCCATACGTTCTTGACTGTAAAATACAGGGCCCTTGGAAGTTGCTTTTATCAGAAATGAGATAACAAGCATCAAAGGTGAGGTAACTAATATTATGATTAAAGACAACACAATATCTGTAACCCTTTTGATCACTACATTCCAACCATATAGTGGTGTGTCCCTTAAACTGATTATGGGCATACCTTCAAATTCTCCAATACCTCCCCTTAATGTAGCAAACTTAAACAAATCTGGAATTATCATGATTGAAACCATCTCATCACCTATATCGTCAAGAATAGATTTTAACCTCTCATGAGCGCTTAAGGGAAGGGTTATTAAGACTATGTCAATTTTTTGATTCGTCACAATACTTCGGATATTTTCAAAAGTATCTAATACTTGAAAACCTTTCAGTGCATTACCAACCTGAGAATTATCCTCGCTCAAAAAGCCTCTAATTTTGATTCCAAGTTCTGGATGATCATGTACTCTATCCGTAACATCCTGTCCTAAACTTCCTGTCCCCACAATTAAGGCATATCGTAAATTATAACCTCTTTTTCTAATAAATCTCAGAAACTCGCGAAAAAGTATTCTTTCAATACACAAGGTAATCACACAAATTATCCAGAAATACAGAAAAGTAAGTCTTGAAAACTCGTATTTTCTCACAAAAAACGTCAATGAAACTAAAATTAAGGTAGCAATTGTAGTTGCCTTTGCAATATCCATTACCTCTGCAACCTTAGACGAAATCCTTCTTGGTCTATAAAGATCAAAGGCCTTAAACACTATATACCAGAGAGGAAGCATAACGATGAGAAGAGTAATGTACATGTAAAATGAAGGTATGCCCTTATATACAGGAATAATTGGAATATAAAAACGTACGTAATAGGCCAATATCCATGAGCAAGAAAGTGTAATCCAATCAATAAACAGAACTAGTGTTTCAAAAAATTTACTGTGCTTTTTTAACATATAAATTAGTTCACTTCGTTCTCTAATCCTGACCTGCCCGCCAGAATGCTTGTCGGGCTGTTCGTCAGGACAGGTTTATTCTGTTTTGCTCCGCAAAACATTTATAACGTAGACTTGTTTTAAGTTCTTCAGCAAAGAAATCTTTACAATCCCCCATTTCCCCCTTTTCCAAAGGGGGATTAAGGGGGATTTTAAATCGAATTACGGAAGGAATCAGGTTTGAAATTTTTATAAATTCTAGAATTTTGATTAGCTAGATGCATTTCTGAATTCAATATACTTTTGCTCGACATAATTCCTAATTTTATCTTTAAATATCGCCCTGTCAAAAGACTCTGCATTTTCCCTGATTTCCTGTTTGTTAAATAAATCTTTTATACCCTCGAAATGAATTATAGCTTGCGCTAAAGATTCAGGAGTATGTTCATAAAAGAATATGCCCGTAGCAGCTTTTCCGTTAACACTTTTCGCATTCAACCTATCGCTATCTAATGGAACAATCGTTTCTAAAGCGCCCCCTCCTCCATAAGCTATCACTGGTCTTCCACATGCCTGCGCTTCCAGTGGTACAATTCCAAAGTCGTCCTCTCCAGGAAAAATTAATGCCTTGCAAGTAGCATAATGTTCTCGTACTATTTCATCCGACTGCCAACCCATTAGTTTAACGTTCTTCTCTGCAATTTTTCTTAGTTTTCTTTCCTCCTGTCCAGAACCAATTATCTTAAGTGATAGACCAAGTTTATTGAATGCCTTGATAGCAATATCCACACGTTTATTCGGCGCTAAAGGTGAAACCATCAGATAAAAATCTCCATTAGATGGTATAGGCTTAAAATACGAACAATCAACCGGCGGATATATTATGTCAGATTCTCTATCATAGTATTTTTCTATTCTCTTAGCTACATAGTCGGAAATAGCCACAAATTTATTCACACGTTGACTACTTGCCACATCCCATTTCCGTAAGTAACTTAACACTAAAGAAATTGACCACTTTGTAAATATATTCGATCGTTCCCTTGTAAAATATTGATCATACATATCCCATATGTATCTCATTGGAGTAAAACAATAGCACACATGTAATGTTTTGGAATCTGTTATTACGCCTTTTGCAACACAATGACTACTGGATAAAACAACATCATATCCTCGAAGATCAAATTTTTCAATAGCAGAAGGGAATACAGGTAAGTAATAACGGTAGTTATTCTTTTTTAGAGGAAGATTCTGTACGAAGGACGTCCTAATATCCATGCTTTCAATAGTTTTTGAAACGCTTCCCTTATTATGCAACAGTGTATACAGATGCGCATGAGGGAAAAGTTCACAGAAAACCTCAAGAACCTTCTCCCCTCCCCGCATACCTGTAAGCCAATCATGAACAAGCGCAACCTTCATATTCATGAATAATACCGTTTCTCACAATACGCTCTTATCTTTTCTGTACAATCTAAAAGATACGGAGTCAATTCTAATACCTTTTTATAAATGTCCTTCAATGTTTCAATATGATATTCATGGGCAATATCATTTCTTACTATTCGTATTTGAATAAATATATCTGCACTTTCAATCAGTCCTTTCTTTTCAGCCCTGTTAATCCTGTCTCTTATTGTGCCCTCGTCATCAAGCTCAATCTTATCTATTAACCTGAAGACCTTTTGAATCAACATATCGCTCAACCGTGCAAATCTACTTGTAAACGCTTCAAATTGATCCATATCCTCAATTACGTAGTCTTCTTGAATGCCAATCTTTTTGCATTTTTCATAAGAGTATTTTAAAATGGATGCTGAATCGTCCAGTAATTTCAATTCCTTGCTCAATAAGTCAAGTATGATATCTTTCACAATAACACCCCTTCTCTGTATGCAATTTTTTACAAATGGATCGCTTATATCATGTGCAATAATTATGTGTATCTTTTGCTCCTCTAACTTTTCGTACAAATTCTTTCTTATTTTTATAGTATCATCATAACTTAACTTTTCAGATATTATTAACAAATCTATATCACCACCTTTTGCAACATCTACTTTGCGAGATCCAAAGAGATAGATTTCTGCACCTTTGTCCAATGAATTAACGCTTTCTTTAATTGCTTTGATTTCGTTTTTACTTATACGCATTTATAAACGTATCTCCATCAGTCGAAAACTAAATAACTTAAAATTATATCAGAAAATTCTTCTGTTACTTCCAAAATATTATCTATTTGACAACAACCAGACATATAGTGTATATTTGCAATATAAATGCAAATATACAACAAAGAGGCATAATGAATAAAGGATATATCAATCGAGATATTGAAAAGATATAACAATAGATTTAAACAAATTAAAAAAATGGTGTATTGAGAGGTGGATTTCCTGAAGTTATTACAAATAAAAACATGAACTTTGACTTATGGTTTGCAAGCTATTTTCTGACAAAATACACAAAGCATTTTTGGTAAATCTCTCACATGAGAAAATAATTTATAACGAGAGAATAATTTCTATACCTTATATTGATTATATACAAAAATTATACACAAAAGATTTGATATTGTAATCAACTCTCTAACACATGATTTTTTGGTAAACTTTGTATGTTTCTCTCGCAACTTTTTCTTGGGTAAAATTATTTAGCACTCTTTTCCGACCTTTATTTGCTAATTTCATCCTTAGCTCTACATTATTTATTAACAACTTTAATTTTGAATACAAATCGTTAATATCACCTTCCTTAAATACTAATCCAGAATCACCAATAACATTTGGGATTTCTCCAGAGTCAGACCCAACAACGGGTACTTCACACGACATTGCCTCAATCAATACCCTTCCAAATTGCTCCTTCCATTTCTTTGTAGTACGAGAAGGAAGTACCAAGCAATCCATGCAGTTTATGTAGTATGGAACTTGAGATGAAGGAAATGAATTCAGGATTCTAATCCTCTCTAATATTCCCAAACGTCTTCCTTCTGCCTTTATTTTATACCTTAACCTACCGTTACCTATCATCAAAAGGTTAAAATTGCATTTAAGCTGCGATACTGCTTTTAACAGATCTATAACCCCTTTTTCTTTTACAAACCTACCTAAATATCCGATTGTAAAAGCCTCCAACCTTAATCCAGACTTTAGTTTTGACGATTCAATTCTACGAAACAGTAAAGGATTAGTACCTAACGGAATTATCGAAATCCGTTCATTATTAAAACCTTTTCTGAGAAGTATATCTTTTACTTCCTTATTACCAACTATTGCATAATCAGCATTTTCCAAATTATATCTTTCTATACACGAAAAAGGGAACGGATATTTCTTATAAATATTCTGCCATGATACGAATAGGCATTTTATGTTATACCTTTTTGTTAATCTAATTGCTTGATAAGTGACAAAACTGTAATGCTCTTCCTCAATATGAAATATATTCGGTCGAATTTGCCTCACAACTTTTTCTAGTCCATGATACCAGTGTAAATGGTTATAACCATTTAGTACAACCTTTCTAGGGATTATTTTATATTCCTCACAATAATTTTTTTCTAATTTAGTATTACCCCATCTCGTTGGCACAACCAAGGTTAACTCTACATCTTTAAACTTTGTCAATTCTTTGAGTTTTTTATGATATGTTTCAGATACTAAAGCCTTCCAAATTACTAAAATCTTCATTTTCTGTCATTTTCCTCTCGCAAAGCCGCTAAGAACGCAAAGGGTGAAAAATCTTTTATCTATACCATTAACCACAGGAGCAGTATCTCCGTCTTTCACTTTTAAAATGAGCCTCTCTTCTTATACCTCTATAAGCTCTTTCCGGCATTCTTCAACTGAAGTACCATTCGACCAAACTCCTTCGAAATCGGGAATTTCAGAATACCAGTTACCATCATCTATTTTTTATATTCAGTTTTTTTCTTAGCGACCTCTGCGGCATTGCGTGATAACTTCTTTTTTCCTCACGCAATGCGCTTATTTCCGGATTAAATGCATAAGAATCACTTTATCATCATTTGTAAAATACTTAAATAATAATAGACAAGAAAAATAAATTAACGCACTTAAAAAAATAACAAAGGCTAAATTCAGTTTTGTTAAGATTACGACTATAAATGCCCCCATAATAATTACGCTAATCAACGGCCTTATAAACAAAGCAATAGCATTGAATTTACAAACATATTTCGCAACAAAATACAAACTCATAGCAAACAAAACTATTTCTGTAATAACAGTAGCAAAACCAGCACCTAAATATCCATAATGTGGAATTAAGCACAAATTTAAAACTATATTTACAAAGACGCAGGTGCCAGCCACAATGGCATTAAGCTTCTGTTTGTCAACTGCCACAAGAATATTCATCAAAATATAATTAACAAAAATAAAAATTAAAGCAAAAACGAGTATCTCTAACGCGGGAATTGCTTTGGCAAATTCCTTACCATAAATTATGTATATAAGACGTTCAGATAATAATAATGTACCAATCGTTATTGGTAGGGCAATTATCAAAAGATACTTAAAAGAGGCTTCATAAGCTCTTTTAAGAGAATCTATGGAATTCTTGTATAAACTAGAGAATATTGGGAAGAGTGCACTAACAATTAGCGCTGGTATAACACATATCAACTCTATCAATCTCATTGCTGCCGAATACCATCCGATCTCGCTATTATTTCCTCTGATTAAAGAAAGCATAACAACGTCTATTTTAAAATAAATAACAGTAAAAAAGTACCGTTAACGCAAGTGGCAACGATTCCCTGAGAATGTGATTCCAAAACTTCAGATTAAAAAAATGGGCGTATTTTTGCTATACTTTTATATACCATGTAATATCCAATCATTGAAGTAATCAAATAAATTATCAAAAAAATATTAGATATACCAAAAAGTCCAAAACCCAGAATTAAAATTACAGTACCCGATAAAAACAGAAGAATGTTGTTCGTTCCTTTTAAAAAGGCTTCACTATCCATTCTCTCGTACGCATTAAATACAGCACAAAAAAAATCTACCAAAGCTTTAAAAAACATGACACCGCCAAATACCATGACTACAGTAATTATTTCAGTAGGATAATCAGTAAAAAGAACGAATAAGCCAATCCCAGAGACGCTTATAAGTGAAAGTACAATTTTTAACACAAAAATATTGCCAACATATTCCCTGGTCAGTTCTTTTTGTCTGGACACATTCCTTATAAGTATTGTATTTAAACCAAAATCTGCCACGATAATACAAATGCCTGTAAAAGAATATGCAAAGGATAATTTGCCAAAATCTTCATCACCTAATTTTCTTGCTATATATATGAACAAAAGTGCCGGTAAGAACCTCGTAGATTCTGACAAAATTTTATAGAAGATGTTTCGCCTTGCTCGTTTGATTAAACCGTCTTTAGACACGTTTCTGATTCCCTAAATTGTGTTAATACCACGGCAAGCCCTAATATTATACCCCATTGAAGATGAATCCCATGAACCGTTAAAACATTTGCAAGATTATTGATTAAATAGACAATTATCGCCCCCATTAAACCAACAAAAAGACCATAGTTCCTGGACATTTTTAACGATTTCAAGGCACCCATTAAATACTTAACCATATATGCTAACCAAAAAACAAAAGTAGACAAACCCATTAGCCCTGTCTCAACAAATACTTGTAAATACAAATTGTGTAAGTTTGTCTGTATTGCCATATACATTTTGGTAAACTTCTCAATAAGTAAAGGATAGTTGCCTATTCCTATTCCAAAGATTAAGTCGTCTTTTACCATGCTAAATCCTATTTGATAATACATGGCTCTATCTTCTACTTCTTGTAATCCTAATCTACCTATGAAGTCATCTTTAATATTTGAGGATAAGAAAGTAATGGCAAATATTGCAAAGGGCATCGCTAAAAGAATGGCAACTCTTTTTTTTACTTTAGCCAGAAAGAAAATAAGGATCATTGTCAAAATTAAAGATAACCAACTCGATCTAGAAAATGTTAAGAACCAGGCCATAATTGATAGTACAGTAAAAATCCCTAACGTAATCCTTTCCCATAAAAATACACTTGTCATCAACATACCAAAAAGGACAGGTATTATTAAGTTAACATAGCCTGCTAATGCATTTGGATGACCAAAAAACACGTAAGCCCCAGGTCTTCCTTTATATATACTTGCAACTCCTGCTAAATAATTGATGACTCCACATATAGAAACTATAACCGTCGTTAAAACAATTGAATACAAGATTACTCTCACCTTTTTATCGTCAGTTATCAAGTTTATGGTTAAGAAATAAACTACAATAAGCTCTAACCAACGCACAATTTCTTTTACCATTAACGGAAATTCCATAAATTTTAGAGCCGATAACAAGATGCACAACATAAATGGAATATAGTAGAAAACCAACCTGGTATTTCTAAAATAATGCTCAGTACTCACAATATGCTTAAATATGCAGGTAAAAAAAAGAATAGTCAAAATCACTTCTAAAGGATAGACTGAAATGTAATCAAATATTATGCTACCCTCAAATGGTATGGAAACGATTACAAATACAATACCCAAATACGGCTTGTAAAAAATTACACCCGCAATAATACATACTACGATTATCGTACAGCCCCAGAATAATATTCCCATGTCCATATAAGGAGACAGAAACCTTGAAAAAGGTTTCTGTCAAAATTAATTCTGATATGTTATAAAAAGGTAAAATAGTATTATATTATCTGCATGATACTGTTTACGAGTTGCTATAGAATTTCAGCTACATTTGGAATGTTCCCCTTTGGGATCAGGGCACTAGCGGAATGTATAATATATTTTTCCTATTTCAATTATTTACAAAATAAAAATACGATACCTTATTGCCGCTTTCCAGATGACAATCCTTTCATAGATATAAGCAAAGTATTGGAAAAATGCTAAAAGAAGATCATATTTGGACCTGAACGTTTTACCTAATATCAGTAGTGGAGGAAATAGTATAATTAACAAATTATTTGGATATAATATGTTCTTTCTTAACTGCCCACCAGATTCCTTACCATTAATCTTTAATAAATAGACCATATTTCCTGCTCTTTCTGCCAGGGTAAATAATCTTTTTATACTCAGTTTCTTTAATTGATGCACAACTATCATATCTTCAGAAAAACAAATTTCACCATATTTTAAGACACGAATTGCTAAATCCCTATCCTCATGTCCATACGTGAAACTTGGATTAAAACAATTTATTTTGTCCAGCACTTCTCTTCTATATCCAATATTGCATGTCATATAAAAGCCTTTATGTGACTCCATAACCACATTTGAAATTGTTGTATTAGCGCTTTCATAATATGTTTTTCCTTCAACGCCAACATATTTCCTGTCTTGTAAAGTTCTTAATCCCTCTTCAAGCCAGTATTTATTTGGTATACAATCTCCATCAGTAAAGAAAACATACTCACCCCCGGACTTTTCAATACCAATATTTCTAAGCCTTGATAAACCACATTTAGAATTCTCAACAAAATATTTAATTCTTGTATCGTTGTAAGAATTTATAATTTCACCCGTTCCGTCAGTCGAACCATTATTAATAACTATAATTTCAAAATCCAGAAAGGTTTGTCTCAACAAGGCGTCAATACACTTTTTAATATATTTTCTTTCATTAAAAACAATTAAGACTACACTGACTTTCATATTCTTCCCAGGACTGAAGATTTTAAAAGGCTGAATGGATTCATTCTTATACTTGCGCCTAAAAAACATGCGTGTGTACATGAACAGTATGTTATCTCTTTCCGGGCTTTATCGGCTTTCTCTGAAAACCAGACTTTTTTGAAATCATAATTCACCGTACGCACATTACCTATGTGTTCTGTCATTTCGCAAAGCCTGACATCACCACTGGAATCCAGGACTCCAATTATGCCTCCTGCCCAGCAGGGAAAAGGTAGTTTTTTATCTCTTAGTACTGAAGTATATAAAGAATACAAGTATTTAAACCTGTTCATACTGATAAAATGTTTCACTTTATTTGGAAGCCTTTTCTGAGCCCAGTATGCCTGATAATCTAATAATTTTTCTGAAAGCTCGCTCCATTCATCATGTGATGGTGGTGACAGGTTCTTGTCATAGGGCTTCCCTCTCATCGGTGATGGGCCATGGTCATCCACTGGTAAGTTATTTTTTATATACTCCGACAAACCAACAATTTCATTTAAATTTAACTTGTTTACAACAGTAATAATATAAATCGTAAGGTTTGTGTGATCTTTCTTCAATGTCGATAAGAGCTTAACTGCTTCCTCAACTCTTTCAAAACTTCCCTCAGCTCCTTTTATTAAATCGTGAGTTTTCTTTAATCCATCAAGTGGAAGGCTGAGAGTTAAATTTAAGTCCGGGCATTTTTCCAATATTCTTTTTGTATCACTGTACACTTTGTCTGTGTAAAAGCCATTTGTAGGAAGATGAATAAATTGAATTTTATTTTGCAAATAAAATATTTCACAAATATCTGCCAAATCTTCTCTTAATACCGGTTCACCTCCAGATATAAATAAGCTATTCAATTTCCCAAAAGAATTCGATATTTTTCTAATCTCATCCAGAGATAAATTGGCGGTATTAGCATTTTCCATGTTTTCGACATTAAAACATGTTTTACATCGAAAATTGCATCTATCAGTAATAAAAAAAATCAACGAATCTAATGCAAATTTATTTGTATAGTATCGAAAATATGGTCTAACAACTTTATTTAGTTTACGAAACATATATGATTTTGTTGATTTACTCTAATAATCAAAAATAGGTAAAAATATTACAAGACTGAGTGAAGATAAAACTTTGGTAATTGTGCAGGAAGAAATCCACTGAGTAATGATGATTTGCTTTGCCAACTGCAGACTTCCCAATCTACCACTTTATATTTCTCATTGTCCACTTCCCTTTAAAACTACGTAGAATGTTTTTATAAATATCTTTAAATCCAACCATAATGACCAATTATCAATATACATCAGGTCCATAGTCATCCAATCATTAAAATTTATCTTGTTCCTCCCATCTACCTGCCATAAACATGTCAGCCCGGGTTTCATGGATAGGCGTCGCATCTGCCAAATTTCATATTTTTTTACTTCTGCCGGTATTGGGGGTCTTGGCCCGACAAAGCTCATTTCACCTTTTAAAATATTAAACAACTGTGGAAATTCATCCAGGCTGGTCTTTCTAAGAATTTTGCCTATGGAAGTTACTCTTGGGTCATTAGCTATCTTAAAAACGGGACTATCCATTTCGTTGGCACTTTCTAAAGAGTCCCTGAGTCCCTCTGCATTTGCAACCATCGTACGAAACTTATAAAACGTAAACTCTCTTCCATTGAGACCGGACCTCACTTGTTTAAAAAATACAGGCCCTTTTGATGTCAGCTTGATGGCAATGGCAATTAGGATAAATATTGGAGACATGACGGAAAGTAGAATAGCAGAAGAAACAATATCAAAAATATTTTTTGCGAAAATTTCACTCTTATATATGGGAGAAGTAGATAAAGTAAGGGTGTGTAATCCAAAAAAATAATCAATAGAGACTCTTGCAATCTTGGGGTTTCGAATCGATTTATAAGCCTGCCAATCCGGAATGATTCTTACGGTAATACCAATCTTTTCAGCAAAAACTATTTGTTGTTCAAAATCCTTGATAAGATTTGTTGGTGCGGCAAAGATTACCTCATCAATGGCTCTGTCTCGTAATATTTCAAAGAAATTATCTATTGTTCCAATAACTTTTATTCCATTATGGGCTTTTTTTTCAATAAAATTCTCATTAATTTCAAGACATCCGATAATATTGTATCCCGAGAATTCGGATTCTGTTAATGGCTTAATAACATCCGAAGCTCTCTCCTTACTTCCTATAATAAGGATATTCTTTAAATTATATAACTTTTTATAATTTCTTAATACAATGTGATGGATAATACGATTACTGGTTATTAACATGAATAAATTCATAATATAAAAGATAGTAAATAAGATTCGACTTATGCTTTCTGCAGACTTCAATAAATAGAGTAAACATATAAGAGCAACCATATTAATAGTTACGACTTTAATAATATTAAAGGATATGGTGTAAAAACTCATTTTATGAAAAGAATCATACTGAAGGAAAAGGCTAAACGAGATATACCATATTATTGTTATCATCAAAAGTATGATATAGTAATTAGGCTCCATTGTCAGACCGCGTACTGATATAGGCAGACAATACATTTTCAAGTAGTAAGCAAAGGCAAAAGCAATTACCGTTAATATAACATCAAAAAGTAAGTGAGCCCTTGCGATTAAGTGTTTTCCATCATGAATCATTTTCTTCTCTCTTCCGTATTACAACTATTAATTATTATTCTTACAATTCTTTCTGCTGTTTTACCATCCCATAGTTTTGGTATCTGGCTCCTCTTATTACTGTTATTAAGAATGTAATCAACATGTCTTACGACGCGGGATTTATTTCTCCCTACCAAATAATTTGTTCCTTTTTTTATAGTAACAGGTCTTTCTGTATTATCTCTCATGGTAAGGCATGGTACTTTCAGGAAAGTTGTTTCTTCCTGTATACCACCTGAATCTGTAAGAACAAATCTTGAATCTTTTGCTAATTTAATAAAGTCAATATATCCAAGAGGTTTTACCATTATAAGGTTGTTTAAAAGTTCAAATTTCTTCAGGAAATTATGTTTTTTTATCATCTTCTTTGTCCTTGGATGTATAGGGTAAACTATCTTAGTTTTTTGAGAAATAGTTTTTAAGATATTATATATTTTCGTTAACGACTCGTTAGAATCAACGTTTGCCGGTCTGTGAAGAGTCAAGACAGCATATGTTTTGAGTTTCAGTTTATTGGTTTTGTCTCTCATTGAAAGGCTATTGAGTATGTTGCATTTAGCTATTATGTTCATTTTGGATAGTAAGGTATCTATCATTATATTACCCACAAAATAAACTTTCTTTGAGTTTACTCCCTCTGCCTTTAAATTCATGAGGCCGCTTTCTTCGCTTACAAAGAGATAATCAGAAAGAGAGTCTGTAACTATGCGATTAATCTCTTCTGGCATTGTTCTATCAAAGCTTCTTAAGCCTGCTTCTACATGAGCGATCTTAATATTTAATTTAGATGCTACAATGGCACACGCCAAGGTGGAATTAACGTCACCTACAACCACAACTAAGTCTGGCATTACATTTAGAATCACTTTCTCAAAAGCAACCATTATTTTAGCTGTCTGCGTTGCGTGTGAAGCAGAACCAACGTTTAAGAAATAATCTGGCTTTGGAATATTCAAATCCTTGAGAAACTTTTCTGACATTTCAAAGTCATAATGCTGGCCAGTGTGAATAAGTATAGTATTAAAAATGTTTTTATGTCTTATGAATTCATGCATAAGCGGACCAATCTTCATGAAGTTTGGCCTTGCTCCTGCAACTATAACAATCTTTTTCTTCATTTCATTGTTACGCATTACAATTTCGTATCCTATAAATTTCTCAAAATAAATCCAATATATTTAGATTACTATTCTTTAGTAGCCTTTCTATAGGCCAATGCCTTTAATAACATCAACAAAAAAATAGTATTTGTAACCAAATACCGCTTCCACATTCTCTTCGGCTCACATAAAAAACGAAAGAACCATTCCAATCCAATCTTTTGCAACCAGATGGGAGCCCGTTTAGTTTTACCTGCCACAACATCAAAACTTCCGCCAACCCCCGTTACAAAAGGTATATTCATGTCATTAATATATTTATTTAGAAATATTTCCTTTTTAGGACTGCTCATAGCAACAAATAAGACGTCTGCTTCAGAATCTCTAATACCATTTACTATTTTTTCCTCTTCTAATTGTGAAAAATAACCATTCCTGCATCCAACTATATTAAGATTTGGGTATTCTTCATTAAAAACGGCTACTACCCTTTTTAAAATATCCTCTTTTGCCCCTAATAAAAATATTTTATGTTTTTTTTTTGATGACAGTTTTATCACATTCAGCATCAAATCAATGCCTGTTACCCTTTCAGGGACGTTCAATCCCAAACATCTAGCTGCCCATACAATTCCCTGACCATCTGCACTAATTAATCCACAGGAATTAACAATCTTCCTCAAATTTTCATCCTTTGCATTTTGACCA
>MAYW01000071.1 GCA_001723765.1 Candidatus Scalindua rubra | reverse complement strand
CATTCCTGAAAGGACTTCCAGTGAATTCCAAAGACCTGATGTAAGCAATCAAAGCCTCTAACCTCTCAGGTGAAAAATTCTCACTCCTGAATACAAATCCAGGGTCACGTCCACATACCCTGTCAATCGATGATGTTGCTCCTACGATCTCATCAGGATGACCAGTAAATCCTTCATGCCTGAATGGAGGAAGATACCTTCCACCCCGGATATACTTTACGTTCTTCCAACTGCCCCAGCCTTCATCTCCAAGATCCCAGATCAAACCTGTTGTCTGTCCTCTTTCATAGTGGCAGCTTGCGCATGAATACTCACCTTGTAGTGTCCATGATGCTTCATTAAAAATGAATTGCCCATATCTTACCAATTCGCTCTTATATGGAGAGTGCTTTACTCTGTAATGTACCTCAGGAACTGTCAAAGGCTCTCCTCTTTCAAGCGGTTCCCACTCTGGACCTGTCTGGATTGTTGCTATTACTTGAGCCTCTCCTGCACCTGCTATATTCATAGGTGCGGAAAACCCTATAACACACAAGCCAGAAATCAAACAAAACAAAGCTATTTTCTTACTCATTAGTCTCACCTCCTTATAAAATTAAACATTAACGAGTTAGTGCATCCTGCACAACTCTTTCAAAATGGCTACAACGACATCCATGTCGTTGCTTCACGCCCTTTTGGATATGTGCTTCCGCACAAAAAAATGTAATCCATTGATTCATTAACACTTAAAATGGAAATTCCTATACATTCGAGTTAAGCCCATCCCGGGCAACGCTTTCAAACCTGTACCTGAATCAATTTCAGGACAGGCGCTGACGTTCGTCCTGATGGTAATCAGGGACAGGTCTGGATTTGCGAACGAAGTGAACTAATTTAACGTTAATAGTTTTTTGTTTTGCTCCGCAAACGATTATAAATTAGCGACCAAAGGGAGCTAATTTATCAATAATTTTTCCAGAATCTCTTTGCTGGGCGGGCTATGTTCCTTATATCTTATCACTCCATTCTTATCCAGGATTACGTTTAAGGGTATACCTACAACCTTATATAACCTGGCTGCGTCAGCATTGGAATCAAGAGCGACAGGATAATTTATCTGGTTTTTCTCAACAAAAGATTTTACCTTTTTTTCACTTTCCTGAATGTCAATAGCTAACACATTAAGGCCATCGTCTTTAAACTCTTTGTAATATTCCTTAAGGATCGGTATTTCGTGTCTGCATGCCGGACACCATGTAGCGCCAAAAACCAGTAATGTAACTTTGTCTTTAGCAAAAGATTCCAGCTCTAACTCCTTGCCATCGATAGTTAACAGTTTAAATGGAGAGGCCTTCTGTCCAACATTAACACCTGTTCCAACTTCAGCAAATACTATATTATCAATTGTACTAAATGTTAAAAAGAACATCACAAATGTACTTAATGATAAGACTAAAAACATCCTTAAAACAGTGTTCATTTTCATCCTCCGTTTCTTTTTTTAACCTTAGACAATATCTTGCACATCCTCAAAACGTTATTAATAATTACAACTATCAGGCATAACCTTCAATCCCTTTAAAAGTTTCAAAGCTATACCCAATTTTTTTTCCTCTTTCCATTATCATACGCAGCACTTTCTATTTCGTCAGTCCTCATAATTACTCCCCTTCCAATTACCCTGACAATTTTGCCAGGCAGTCTATTAGATGTGCAAGCGCTTCCAACTATTTCAAACGTGATTTGTTTCCCGGGGACAAATAGATCAACATCATCTGTTTCCACTTCACAATAAGCGCCACTGTAACTGATATCAATTGATACCGCTTCGTGGTTAAGTATCATTATTGTATGCGATAATTCTAATCTTGTATTAGCTCGCCTATCAATATCTCTATAAAAATATTTCATATCTTATTCTTTAGAATATTTTAATTTCTTTTAACGGCACTTGTAAAAGCAGCTACGTTTTAATTACAAGCGAATTATGGGAGGGCTTCAAGGTAGCACCCTCTTGTACCATTTAGGAATTATTCCCCCACAAAATAACTCGCTAAAAGTGCTCTTTAAAAACCTTTCCCTGAAGCCCATCGTGCACAAAACGCAATCTTTTGTACTCCGTATACTATGCTAGCTTTTTGACGCTGAGAATCCCGCCTTTTCGACAGCCTGTATAAGCTCGTCAACATCTGCCTCATCTGCTTCAACCTTTACAACTGCCTTAGCCTTTGGGTGACTTACCTCAGCATCCTTAACACCTTCGACTTTCAAGAGCTCTTCCTTTATAGCATTAGCGCACATACCGCAAGTCATTCCCTCGACGTTTAATACAACCTCTTCTTCATTCTCTGACCCGCTATAGGCAATTTCATAAGACGCACTTATTGCTATTACAAAGACCACAGGAATTACTGAAAGATAAGCAAAATTCAAGTATCTGTTCGTAAACATCTTCTATCTCCTTAATCACAAAATTTTAAACTCCGATATAAAAAAACCAAATATACGAATACATCCTAAAGACATCTATCTATAAAAAACTTTCATTTGCGAATCACCTCCTTTCCTAATTTTCTTTGAACAACCCTTGCCCACCTCGTAGGTGGGATGCGGTTATTTTTGCTCGTTTAATCCCCAATCGTAATCAAGATACTTTACGGCAACTTCATTATTTCTGACAAATTCTGCATCATCCGGATTTAAATATCCTGCAACATAATCTTCTATCTTTTCTCCCTTCTTAATAAAATCTCCTTCATACCATTTAAAGATACGAGAAAGATATAAGACTTTGTTTTCTTTGTCCAGATAATTTCTGCTCTTGTCATTAATAAATGATACCGCTTGTGCTTCAAGCTGTTCTTCCAGTTTTTCAGCACTGTATGCTTCAGTTAATAATTTTGGACAACTTATAGATGCACAATTAATAACAAAGTGTATCCTTGGCTCTCGAAATGCCTCCCTCAGCTTTTCATTTTCCAGTACTTGTAAAGTAATTTCCCCATGTTTTGTATCGAATTTCTTTCTCTTAAAAAAACTATGAGGAATCCAACCTACTTTAAGAACACTCTTTATTGGATACTCTTCCAGGACGCCTTTTATAACAAATGCGTTATACGCATTTATCCAGAAAGCCATACGATGCTTGTCCGTTGGTAGTTTACGAGGGTCTGTATTAGAAAGATACTCAATATATCTTATAAATTCCTTATCTTCCTTTAACCCTTTATAGTTAACCAATCCATCCTTTGAAACGTAACGGCCCAGGATACCATCAAATATTGAATCCGGATTATCTTTTTCAGATGCGGAAGCTTTAATCGCCAGGCCGTGAGCTATTGTCAAAACCAGCATCAGCATAACAATTTTCATTTTATCTTCTCCTTCAAGTAATATATTCCCTGTAATTACAGACTTAAGCTTGTAACTTTAAAAACTTTGTAATTAAGTCCCGCTGTGTAACATTAATATACTAACTTCTGCTTTGCCTATACGTCAACTCAATATTTATCCTCATATCCAGAAGTTTGGCTGCCAGTATCAGCCGGCTTGCCAGAACCTGTATACGTACAACCAACCACAAACAGTATTAATATCAAAACCGCTAACAAAGAATATACTTTCTTCATTTTAATCTTTCCTTGTTTTATAAAGTTGGTTTCGGGTGGGCATTGCCCACCAAAAACATATATTCGTTCTTAAAAAGGTCGGTGGGCAATGCTCACCCTACTTCGTCTTAACCATAATAAATTAGCGACATGAGCTAAGCTCAGCTTTGCTGGTAGGAGCTAATTTATTATCTACCCAAACCATCTTATAAGCTTCTTGGTGACCTTGGGAATCCAACCGGAGAATATCTTTTCAGCATAGTACAGGTTTGTTGTCCTTCGTACTGCCTGAGACAATGTTGGATAGACATGTATAGTACCAGTAATACTTCCAACCCCGAGATTATTCTGCATTGCCAGGACAAATTCATGTAAAAGTTCTCCACCTTGAGGCGCAAGGACGTGGGCGCCCAATATCTTACCCTTCTTCGTACACACTATTTTGATGATCCCTTTGTCTTCGCCTTCTATAACAGCCCTGTCCAAATCTTTTACGTCGTACTTGTATACCTTTATATTTTTGTATTTCTTCCGTGCTTCTTCCTCTGTTAATCCTACGCGACCAAGTTCAGGATCGGTATATGTGACCCATGGAACTACCCGATAATCCGCTTTTCTCTTTATGAAAGGAATCAAGGCGTTAGTTACTACGAGGCCGGCTTGATATTCGGCAACATGTGTAAATAAATATTGCCCTGTTACGTCTCCGCATGCCCATATATTCCTGGCGGTGGTACGTATGGAACTATTTACTACGATATTCCTATGTTCCACCTTAACCCCAGCAGATTCGAGGTTAAGCCCCTCCAAATTAGGAGCACGTCCGATTGCCAGCATGAACTCATCGGCCTTAAATGTCTTTTCCTGTCCAGTACATTCGGCTTCAACAATCTTTAGCCCATTCTCTTGTCTAACATGATTTACATTAACACACGTATGTATCTCAATCCCCTCTTCCTTCAAGATCGATTCAAGGGTATCTGAAATTTCTTTATCCTCACGCGGTAGAATCTGTCCCATCTTTTCTATGACGGTAACCTTCACCCCAAATCTTGCAAACACCTGTGCAAACTCAAGTCCTATTGGGCCTGCACCCAATATAATTATCGACTCTGGCAGATAATCCAGTTTCAAAACACTCTCACTGGTTAGATATTTGATATTTTCAAGACCCTTGATGGGGATAGCAACTGCTCTTGAGCCCGTTGCAATGACAAACTTTTTGCTCGTAATCGTGTGGTCGCTGAATTTAAAAGTGTGTCGATCAATAAATCTGCCATCACCAAAGAAAACTTCTACCCCCATATTTTCAAATCTTTTTGGGGCATCGTGCACACCAATCTTTGATATCACCTCTCTCATGTGCGCCATAACATTCCCAAAATCAAATGAAGCATTTGTATCATTCAAGCCGAACTCTTTAGACCTTTTAATGAGCGAAGCTACTTTTGCAGACTGAATCAATGCCTTTGTGGGAACACATCCATAATAAAGGCAGTCTCCTCCCAGCTTGTCTTTCTCAATTAAGGCTACTCTTGCTCCAAGCTGAACCGCTCCACTTGCAACGTTTAGTCCACCTGCTCCACCGCCAATTACCGTAAGGTCAAAATCTTTCATAATCTCTCACCTCGTACTACACTCTATGCTACAAATGTGTAAAAAACCTGCCCCGTAGAATGGGACGTTTTTATATATATCCTGTTTGGAGCGTATAGAATAAATCCTAATAGAATTACATAAGGCTCTATAAGCTGTTATTCAACGGGGTAAATTTTTTTAGCAAAGTTTTCTTGCAAAATATTGTAAATAAATTCGAAATCCGACATTCGGATTTTCATATTTTATTTTGGTTGTAGCTACGCTTCGCTGTGCATTCTACAAGTTTATACTTTCCCCTCAATAATTTTCGATTTTCTAAACTTCTTGTAAATGGTAGGCACTAACGAAATTAATATCAACAGTGAACTAGCAATTATCAAATTGGTAAATGCCCTTTCCCTACTTCCTGTCACACCACCGAGTAGTGCATCTGCAAAATACGTATAAATAAATGTGCCTGGCAACATACCCAGGACGGAACCCAGCAGATAATCGCGGTACTTAATCCTGGAAAGACCAGAGCCGAAGTTAAGCCCATTAAAAGGAACTAGAGGGATTAACCTGAGTGTGAATATAAACCGGAAACCATGATTAACCACCTTCTCATCAAAGGACTCTATCCTTCCCCTCATAAGCCTTGCCACAAAATCACGCCCGAAATATCTTGCCATTAAGAATGCAAGGGTCGCTCCCAGATTAGATGCCAATATGTTATAAAAAGTACCCCATGCCACTCCAAATATTGCCCCACCGCACAAGGTTAAGAGTGAACCGGGTAATGCAAAGACACATCCGATACCATAAATAATAATAAAACCGACAGGCCCCCACCAATGCTCCCTAAGCCTTGAAAGAAGATCCAGGAGCGTTTCTTTCTGAGTATATTGTGACAAGGGTGTATATCTGAATGCAAAAAATGCACCTGCAATAATAATTATCAAAATGGCAAACTTTATTATTGATTTCTTGTTTGTCATGATTTTACCCTCAAACTTTCGTCAACATTTTCACCATTTCATCACTTTTTAACTTTGATACAATAACATACTGATTCCCGACCTCTTTCCATCCCATGATTTGACAGTGACCACAATACCCTTTGTCGTCATAATAAACGACCTTCCCGTCTATAGATATTTCTTTCATCCCTGAAAAATCAATGCTTTTTCCATACCCCGATATGAAATCAGAATTACAAATTATCATCAATGAAACAGGAGTTTCATCATGCATATAAAAAACCTGCGATACCTTCACACCATCAACCTCAGACAATGCCACACCTATTAACGATACATCATCTTTAATTTCGGGTAATATTACGCTTGAATTGGTTTGTTTTTGGAGATATTTCTCAATTGTTTCAGCATCCCGTGAACGTATGTCCAGATCGAGTTGCTGCATTACATAATTGTGGTATCCTGATTCTGCGAGATAAAGAAAATCGTTCTTCTTCAAATTACCCGGTATTATTACAAAAAAACAAACGATTAGAATTATAGCTGTTGCAATACCAGCAAGAGGCATTATACGGCTTCTTAAAAACAAATTCTTTTTAAATAGAGCAAAGAAATTAGGCTTTTTCTCTACCCTTTCCAAAATAATATGTTCAAGGTAATCAGGGACTTTTACCATAGAAACAGTTTCTTTTACTCTTTTATGAAGAAACCTTTCCTTTTCTATCTTATGACTACATTCATAGCACATATCAAGATGCGCCAGAACTTCTATGTTCTTTTCCACATCGAGTTCGTTATCAATAAAAGCATAAAAATATTTTCTAATGTCATTGCAATTCATTTTGATAATCTCCTTATTTCTGACAGGATAACAAGATAAACATGAAATACTTCACCGCGAAGACGCAGAGGACGCAAAGAAAAAACTTTATAATATGAGAAAAACTTCACAGGAAATTACCTTCTACAACAAAATTGCAGGCTTTTTTAGAATTTCTAATCATTGCTTCCTAAAAAATAATAGCTTTGCGTCCTCTGCGTATTCGCGGTGGGCAAAACTGTTATCTAAATCCATGTTTTTTTGCGTAATGGGTTAATTTTTCCTTCAACATCTTTCGCCCCCTGTACATTCTAGACATTACCGTGCCAATAGAACATTTGACTATATCTGAAATTTCTTTATAAGAGAAACCTTCTACTGTGGAAAGCAAGATCACCATTCGGAAGTCATCAGGTAGTTCTTCTAACGCTTTTTTCACATCATCGTCTAATAATTTATCAAGTACTGACTCATTTTCTGTAATTGGTGACATTAGGGCATCTTCCTCTATTGATTCATGAAAGGACTCGATACTGTCAAAATCAACCAGAGAAGGTTCTCTTTTGTCTTTACGATACTGATTGATGAAGATATTGATTAATATTTTAAATAACCATGCCTTAATATTACTAATTCCTTTATTTTCCTGGAGGAATTTGAACGCCCGTAAATAAGTCTCCTGAACAAGATCATCCGCATTATTTTCGTTCCTAGCAAGATACAATGCCGACCTGTATAAAGCGTCTATGTGAACGAGAAGATTATGTTTTTGACTCACGTTTTATTATTCCCAAAAACTGCATGTATTGTTGCCGCGCCCGTTCGAATGAATCTTTCGATCCCAAATCGTTCAAGACAGAAGCGCTCACGCAATCATATAAATGCGTTGTTAATTCAACGGTGCGCCCATCGACATTTATGCATATTTTATCATGTTTTTCATCAAAACATTCTAGTAAACCACATGTAATTGGTAATAGTCCATCTTTTTTGAACAAACAAATCTCGTCACCAACCTTTAATTTGCTAATGTCTTTATTCATAGTCAATTTTAACTCCCTTCCAGGAAATAGACATTACATCATTGTCTTAACCTTTACCTCTTTGTATGTGTCTCCCTCCTTAACCTCGATCTTTTCCGGAATCAATCCTCGTTTAAATTCTACTTTGCCCGTAACTCTAGCCCGCTTGCCCATATGATCTGCAAGGGATGGCGCAGCAACAGTAAGGACATAGACCTTTCCACCTTTCTTACCATCAATTAGCAAACCCACTGGAATCCCTTTCTTGGCACAGTCTGTGGCACACCACTTCATCCTACCATGGTCATTAGTAATAAATTTATTATTAATACCGTAACAGTTCGTATCAATCAATATGCCGGAAAAAGTCTTAGCTTTTTTACCGCCAAAGCCTGTATTGAGACAAAGTGTAATAACAAGTACAGGTAATAATAAAATTATCAGTTTCTTTAACATTGTATATCTCCTTATCTTAAGTAATCTTAGACTTCTGCAAAGAGCCCAGAGTGACAAAGTATATCCTTCGAAGAGTTTTGCAGAAACCTATACAGTTTTTTAATATAAACATTCCTACTTCCTCTACTATTAATGACAAATTATAAACAAGATTTATTCCCACTAAATAGAAAAAACACAAATTTGTCGTATTTGTTTTGAGCAATATCATTTCGGACCGTCTTTTTCTGATCAAACGAGATTATCTTATCGAGGGAGCTGAAGAACAAAATTGGTCATTGTCCATTTCTATCTTTATGGCTTTAGCGAGACTCTCACTCTTTACATCCTCACTAACAATGCCATTCATAAAAGACAAGACACCCGACCCTCTATCAATAATAATAAAGCCCTTAGTCTCTTTTATTTACGACAAATTACAAACAAAATATGTTCCTGCAAAATAGAAAGACTAGAAAAAAGTAAAAACTTAACACACAGGGAGAAAGTGTAGCGCAAATTCTCGTACATTCTCTAGCTTGAATACCCTTTATAATTTAACGCATTTTCAAATTTTTTGTCATCGAATATTCGGAATTAAGTATCCTGTATTTAGTAACGTATGAGGCTAGTAAGAATTGATTTCTGAGGGAAGTTTGCAAGATGCCATACTTTTCCCATCTTCTTATGGAAGAAAAAATCCTTTCATTAAGTATAGTAATTTTCCCACATTTTTTAAGGCGGCATATAAAATCCAGGTCCTCACAAATTAACATTTCTCTAAAACCACCTAATTTCTCAAATATAGACCTCTTTACAAATAATCCCTGATCTCCATAAGGTAATTTAAACACCCTTGAGCGAAGGTTTATGCCCATTTCTATCATTCTGTAAGGAAATTTATCAGACAATAATCTAATCTTAAATGCGCCACCCACAAATAAGCGGCTTTCAAAAACATGTCGAAAATTTAAAATAACTTCTCTTGATAGTACACAATCTGCATGAAGAAAAAGAAGAATCTCACCGTGGGCATATGACGCTCCTACATTCATCTGTATACACCTTCCTGCCATAGAGGAAACTACTTTGACATTTCTGTGCTGTCTGACAATTTCTATTGTCCTATCCGTACTTCCACCATCAGCAACTATCACTTCAATACCAGGAATATTCACCACGGTTTCAAGACACTGTTTTATAGTTTTTTCTTCATTAAGAGTAGGTATTATTATAGAGATTTCTTTTGTTGACATAATTAATGTGATTCACTGCAAAGCCCCCGCTAAGCGTGGCAAAGTCACAATCAAGTTTGAAGTGTCTAAAGTGAACTAAAGTGCCTAAAGTTAAGAAATAAAAAGATTTGTTTTTTACCACGCTGAGGGGGTTTTACCGCAACTTTAGCTCACTTCAAAATTTAGGCACTTTTAACTTTTTATGACACGAAAAAAATTTTCTAAAAAAATAAGGAGTTGCAGAGTAATAGTATATTACCTAAGAAAACCATATTTTAAGATAGTATAAATAATTTTTACACCTGCTAGTATCGTTCCTGAAAAAGTGCCCGTAATCTTAGATTCTCCAATACGCTTTCTATACCTTACAGGTATTTCTGTAATCCTTAACCTTTTCTTTACTGCCTTAATTTGCATCTCGACAGTCCATCCAAAATTTTTATCCTCCATGTTTAAGGCAATTAAATCTTTGCATTTAATTGCCCTGAGCGGGCCTAAATCAGTATACTTAAACCCCCAGAATAACCAGAGTAAGAAGGTAGCCAGTTTATTACCCAAAATAGCTTGTGGTAATAACGCTCCTTTTTCTCTTGTACCTAACAATCGTGAACCTATGACCATTTCTGCCTTACCATTTAATATTGGTTTTACAATAGTATGGATATCTTGAGGACAGTCACTATAATCTGCATCAAGAAAAACGACAATATCAGTGTCTTTATCAAGCTTAGATATGCCTTTTAGGCAAGCTGAACCATAACCTTTTAATGGTTCTGATATTACTTTTGCTCCAAAGTTTTTTGCTATAATGGCAGTATTATCATGGCTACCATTGTCTACAACAATAATTTCTTTAACCAAATCTTTGGGTATGTCATTAAGCACCAATCCGATGGACTCTTCTTCGTTCAAAGCAGGAATTATAATGGAGATTTTAGGTTTGCAATGCATAAGAGGATTATAAGTAAAGATCGTTTTAATTATTATTAATACAATCTTTCTTGAAGAACAGTTCTACTTTAGTGAGAAAATAGGCAGGAAAAATTGAATCTGAAATAATCTACACCAGTTGAAATTTCCTATTATTTAACATGAAAATAAGCTCTGGAATCCTCCCGAAAGGGAGGCAACCTTGCTTTCGCAAGGAATCCAATCCTGACCTGTCGTCAGGACAAGTTTTCATCCTAGTGCCACAATATGGCATGGACGTTTACTTTGTACTCAAATAGTGAGAATAATTTTGCTACTCAATTATTACGCCTGCATACCCTACGACATTGTCATAATCTCCCGTAACATCTCCACTGGTTTCATATCTGACTAAGTCGGCTTTTGTAGCAGATCTTTCTTTTGAACAAACAATCATTGAAATTACTGGATAAACTCCACACATAGTAATATTTAATTCTTCAACGACGTTATAAAGCCCTTCTTCTTTTAAGGCAATTATTTCAGCTATTGCAGACCTGTCTTTCTTATTGGCAGATTGTTGAGATTCATAGTGAGTCATGTCAGTTGAAGCAACAACGAGGGCGCCAAACCTTGTTTTTTTAAGAACATCCCCGATAGATTTACCAACAACTCTCAACTCCTCAAAATCATTTGACCTGATAACGATTACGACAATCTTAACTTGTGGATTGGAGTATTGTAAAAATGGCAATATAACCTCAGCAGAGTGTTCTCTAACGTGAGCCTCTTTATCCTTCTCAAGGAGTTCACATGAGTTGAGGAATTCACCAACAAGTTCTTCATCTACAGATGTTTCACAGAGTGGTGTCCTCCAACATCCTTCCGGCCAAACGGAATAAGGCGCTCCATAACCTGTATGGTTTGGCGCTAATATCACGACAGTATCCGGCACATTGATTTTTGAAAAAACGCTTCCCGTTACTCGTCCTGAATATACATAACCAGCATGTGGGGATATTGCGCCTAAAGCTTTCTGTTTTTCTGACTTCTCGACCATAAGAGCCTTAAGTCCATCCATTAATTCTTCTCTACTTCCAGGATAAAAACTTCCCGATGCTATTGGCAATCTAACCATTTCCTTCTACACCTACCAAAAAAATCTGTGATTTTAATTCAACAAACTAGCAAAAGAAGTTTAACATTGAATTATGTTTGTGTCAAAATCTTTTATTTGTTAGAATTTTGGTTACATATTTTATGTAAGATAGTTTAATATTGTCATACACCCAAATATCTATTATGTAAAATTTGGTTCAATAGTAATGAGTTAATGGAACTGATGTTTTAAATCAACCCTTCGACTTTCCCTGACCTCAAGGCGGTTCGGCTGAGCTCACCGTCGAAGTCGACTGGGTTTGCTCAGGGTTGATACTGAGCGGCGCTTTTTTATCCCCGCCTTGATGGTTCGATATACTCACCATGCTGAGCCTCTCGAAGCAAAAGGCGGGGTTTGAGCGCCGTCGAAGTATAAAGTGGACACTAATTTTTTCGATAACTATTCCAAAATAAATGATTAGACATGACAAAAGCACTTGCTTTGCTATCCGGAGGATTGGATAGTACTCTGGCCATTCACGTAATTAAGAAACAGGGAATTGATGTTATTGCCTTAAACTTCGTAACAGTTTTTTGCTTATGTACATCTAAGGGTAATTGTAAACTTGAAGCCGTGAAGGTTTCTGAAACTATCGGGATACCAATTAAGGTAATAAATACAACTCATAGTTTTTTGGAGATAGTAAAGAAACCAAAACATGGTTACGGCAAAAACATGAATCCGTGTATAGATTGTCGTATAAATATTTTCAGGGCTGCCGGGAAATATATGAGGGAAATTGGGGCATCTTTTATAATAACAGGTGAAGTTCTTGGCCAACGCCCGATGTCACAAAGAAAAGAAGCTATGAAAACAATTGACAGAGAGGCCGGTTTAACTGGACTTGTCTTAAGGCCTCTCTGCGCAAAACACCTTGAACCAACAATTCCAGAAAAGACAGGTCTAGTCAACAGAGAGGAATTACTACAGATAAAGGGTCGTTCAAGGAAAGATCAGATACAACTAGCTGATATCTTTCAAATCAAAGATTATCCTTGCTCTTCAGGGGGATGCATTTTAACCGACCCCGAATTTGCCAATAGAATGCGGGATTCACTCAAATATGGAAATCCAGATATAAATGACGTCAAATTGTTAAAGGTGGGAAGGCATTTCCGTATTGATAGCAATACAAAGGTTATTGTTGGTCGAAAGGAAGATGAAAATCTTACGTTACAAAACTTAGCAAAAGACAATGATTATTTATTACATTTAAAAGATTTCCCCGGTCCATTGGCTTTAATAAGAGGTGATATTGACGACGAAAAGTTGAAAATTGCAGCACAGTTAACGGCAAGGAGTAGCAAAGCAAAATCTTTACCGAATGTTACAGTAATAATATCAAAAAAACAAGGCCTTACACAAAATGTTATCAATGTTCCCCAACTCGATCCTGATAAGGCTATAGCATTAATGATAAAAAATGATTATAGAAGAACTTTTCGCTACCTACCAGGAAAATAGGAAATTTATTCCTATTTTATACATAAAATTCAATCTTTTCTGTGCGACAATTGGGTGATGTCAACCACAATTGCCGACTTCACAATGCAGGCATCATTAATTCTTTGCCGTACTCATCAATCTTTCATTTTATATTTAAAAAATGAAGCTTATAAATAAAGTCATTATTAAGCAATACAAATTCCTAACTTGTTGATTGTATTAGGGTTATCTTGCCATAACCGTAAATCTTGGCTTTTATATAAGAATAATTTATATATTGACTTTTTATAAATTGGAAAAAAATTAAAAAAACACTAAAGTTTGGTACATCCTGTGCAGTAATATATTTGCTGTTCAAAATAAAATTTAATTTATCGAATTCCTAAGATATTACAAAATAACATCTTGACATATATTTTTTTTAAACTAGAATTTAGTTAGTTTTTAAAAAGCAATAATTCTTTCCCTGTTTTTATAAATTTACAATCTGAACCATACAATCATGAATAAAAACCGCCAACCTCTTTTTAGCGTGCCGTTAAGTAAGCTTGAAGATTTCCTACAAGATTCGATATACTTCAGAGATGCAAGGGCTTACACACGTTTACCAAGCCTGAGGTTTGGTGAAACCAGTAACGGGGAAGAAGAACTGCGTGTATTTAACAAATTTTTAATGCATCATGATTATGTTATCAAAAAATCATCAGGAGAGAGATTTGCCGAAATAACAAATGACAAAAATGAAATCCATAGATTTGGCAATGTTGTCCCGGGTGCAATGACAGTATCAAAAATAATCATTCCTCTTGAAATACTGATACCTGAACTAGAGATACATAATGTTAGCATTAAATTCACCAACTCATCAATATATGATGAAAAAACAAAAGATGTCTTTACATTTCGGTTCATAAGTTCGGAATATGTACAAATTGAAGTAAATACATTTCAATCCCAAAAAACAATTGCCAAAACAAATATAACAGGGAGAATTAATCCTGCCAGGGAAAAAGCTGCAAAAATCAAAGAAGAAGATGTTAATGAAACAAAGCTTAATACCGTTAGAGAATATTTCGATACGTTAGCGATAGAAAGCGAAGCATACATTCAAAAAGAAGGTTATAGAGATTACACATACCCGCTATCCTATATTGCAGCCTTACCTTCTGGTGAGATAGTCAAGCAAATGGAAGGGGATGGTGGAATGTTAAATATATTAAAATTGAATTTTGGCAACGTTAAAATGATACCTATTACGGATGAAAAGGGACCAGAAGTAAAGCTAGAAAGAACACGAGAAAGAACCACATTTAACAAAATAATAACAGAAATTGTTAATGGGTTAGTTACATATTATCGCGGACTCGCAATAGTCAACCCGGTTGCTAAATTTAGAAACCCTGTCAATTCTGTAATATCTCCTGTAAAGTAATTACTTTATGGATTTGTCACTCCGCATCATAAGAAGTAACAATTTCCATACATTTTTCATTTTAGTAATAACTTCAATACTCTGGAGTTGTTCTAAACATTCCAATATATTAAACAACACTTTATACGAAATAAACATAAACAATAAAAATCCACGTGTAGAGGTTGCATCTACTCAAAAACAACGTACACTAGGTTTAATGTTTAGAGATAAATTAGACAATGATCACGGCATGTTATTCATTTACCGACAAGAACAATACCTGTCTTTTTGGATGAAAAACACGAAAATTCCACTTTCTATTGCCTTTATAGATTCCAACGGGAAAATTATACAGGTTGAGTCTATGACCCCATACAGCTTAATAAATCATGTATCAAAAGATAAAGTAAAATACGCTCTAGAAATGAGAGAAGGCTGGTTCAGGGAAAATGGAATTAAAGTTGGTAGTAAGGTTAGTTTTCCATCTAAAATTAACAGGATAGACGTTAAATGAATAAATCCTTCTGGAGAGATAGATCGTCTTTGTACAACTATAATTAACCCTTATAACAGTACAAAGACGATTCTCATTTCTCAAAACATATGATAAAAAATACTTTCTTGCATCTTTAACTGAATAAATTACCGTCAACCCTTGTTCTAGCTCTATCATCAATGTCAAGGTGTTTTCTTAAATGGATAAAACTATGAAAGCAATTATTTTTGATCTTGACGACACGTTATATGATTGTACTGGTTCTCTTCTTGAAGCATCACGGAAACGTGCTGCAAGGGCAATGGTTAATGCGGGATTACCGTGCACAGAGGAAGAGGCATATTCAATGCAAAAAGAATTATCAGAGAAATACGGACCTTATTATCCTGTCTTCAATGAAATATCAAAGGAATTTAATAAAGATAATGAGTTCGTTAACACTGTCTTAAAGGCATATAATAGTAACGAAGTGACCGATATACAACTCTTTCCCGATGTTGCACCAACTTTAAAAAAATTAGCGCAAGAGGAATATAAGTTATTTCTACTAACAACAGGAATTCACGAAAGACAACACAAAAAGATAGAATTGCTCAACCTAAAACCTTATTTTGATGAAATAATAATTAATGACCAGGAAGTCGGCCTATTAATGGAGGACTGCTTTGAGGCAATTATTAAAAAGCATTCGTTGAACCCAAAGAATGTTGTTGTCGTTGGAGATCGTGTGAGAGAAGAACTTAGAATCGCAAAATCCATGGGAATGGTGGCAGTTCAAATGTTACACGGAAGATTTAAGGTAGAATCTGCTTATGACGAATCAAATAGGCCTAACTATAGGATAAAAAGATTTTTTCAATTACCTACTTTGCTCAAATTGAAAGACCTTGAAAAGACACGTGACAACTTAAAGATATTAGCCATTGGTGGTGGTACAGGTCTCCCGATTGCACTTGAAGGATTGAAAACATACAGTGAAAAACTGACTGCAGTTGTAACCGTTACAGATTCTGGCAGAAGTTCAGGTATCATAAGAGAACAATATGGAATACTACCGCCTGGAGATGCAAGAAACTGTCTAGTGGCGCTATCGGAAACCGAGGAACAAGAAAAGGATTTATACCAGCTTTTTCAATACCGGTTTAACAAAGGATCACTTAATGGAATGAGCCTTGGCAATCTATTGATGGCCGCATTAACAGATATAACAGGCAGTTTTGAACAAGCAATAAAAAAGGCAAGTAAGATCCTGTCAATCAAAGGAAAGGTCTTGCCTTCAACACTTACAAGTACTCACATTTGTGCAGAATTAAAGGATGGTTCGGTCGTAGAAGAGGAATTTAATGTGCGCACACCTCAAAAAGCGCCAATTGAAAAGGTCTTTCTGAAATCAAATATTGTCGAATGTCCACCAGACGTAATCAGCGAAATCAAAAAAGCAGACATAATCGTAATCGGCCCGGGAAGCCTTTACACAAGTATTATATGCAACCTCCTTGTAGGAGGTATAAAAGAGGCATTGCAGAGTACAAGGGCTGTAAAGATATATCTGTGTAATATCGTTACACAGCCTGGACAAACAGACAATTACACAGCATCTGATCACATTAAGACAATAATAAAGTATCTCGGCGAAGGGGTCTTAGATTATGTGCTTATTAATAACAATTTCCCACGTAAGGAAATAATTGAAAAATATAGAAAAGAAGGTGCGGAAATTGTCGCTCTTGACAAGAATTTGGAAAAGATTAATGTAGCAACTGAAGTTACTGACTTAATTGAAAACATAGAACAGAAAAGAATATTATGGGAAAAGCAGGACTTAATAAGACACGACCCTGAGAAGTTGGCAGATTCTATATGTAGAATATACGCACAATTATCACTTCTAAGAAGTTAATGCTGTTATAGTGAACGAAATAATTAAGGTGTTATCCTCCCATGTCATTTCCAACCCGTATTTCAGTAGAAAGTAGCAAGTAGAGAGTAGAGAGATTTTTTCTCGCTATTTTCTACTCTCTTCTATCTACTTTTCTTTAAAGGCGGTAATGGCAGAACCAGTGTTTTACATTATTTTATGTCTACTTATCCCCCAAATTCATGTCTCTAAAACCAGGCCAGATTAAGGCGATCATATTCGACCTGGATGATACTCTATATGATTGTAGTGGAACGCTTGTTTTAAAAAGCAAAAAACTTGCCGCTAAAATCATATCGAAGGCTATCAAATGCTCCGAAACAGAGGCATTAAATTTACAATTAAAACTTGAAGAACGTTTTGGTCCAAAAGCCGATATCTTCCGTGAAATCGCCAATTCATATAATCTTCCTGAAGAGTTTCACAAGGAAATTTCCAATGTTATTAATACCTTAGAGGTAGAAAGCGCTATTTTATTTCCTGATGTAATTAATTCAATTAACGAATTAAAAAGAATTGGCTATAAGTTATTCCTCGTTACTGTAGGCAGCAGAGAAATGCAAGAAAGGAAGATTAAAATACTTGGCCTTGAAAGATCATTTAACGAAATAATTATAACAGATAATTCCCTGGGAAAAGAGAAAAGTTTCAAAGAAATTTTAATTAAACATGATTTAGAACCAGAACATGTCCTCTGTGTTGGTGATAAAATTAAAGACGAAATAGAAGTTGGAAAGAAGCTAGGCATGTTTACTGCATTAATGAAACACGGTAGGCATTACAATTTCTACAAATCAAAAACTAATGCCAAAGTGCCTGATATGCATATCAATAATATTTCAGATTTGTTGAATAAATTATCAATCTGATAGAGCTAACTTATTCCCCATGGCATATATGTCAAAGATAAGTGTCATAAGAAACGAGTCGTCCTCCACAACGTGAAATTATAGATAGGCACTTACCTTGAACAAGTGCCTATCTATGAAACACTATTCAGGGAAAAACTATTCATTAATAAAAAAGTATTCAGTTATCTAAGGGGCTGCCACATTATTATGTTTTTTCACATAAACATAAGGCTCATGACAACATAGACAAATTTTAAACCATTGCCTTGAACTTCTTACCCACTTTGAAACCTACTGTCCTACTCGCTTTGACCTTAATTGTTTCACCTGTTTGGGGATTTCTCGCAGTTCTAGCCTTCCTTTTCTTTACCGCAAAGGAACCAAACCCTATCAGCTGTACGTTTTTGTCTTTCTTCACACCCTTGGCAATACCACATAATACGGCATTTACAGATCTCTCCCCCTGTGCCTTTGATGTTCCCAACTCCTTTGCCACAGCTTTAACTAAATCTTGCTTATTCATCTAAACCCCCTTTCTAAAAAAGAAAAATAACCAAAAAACTATATCGTCAACAACCCCTATCACACGGCCATACCAATTATTACACCTTCAAATACAAGTTTACTATTTGTTATTCCCTGGGTATCAAAGACAGCTCTTCTGGCTCTTAATTCAGTATTTTTTGCAATAATGATAAGCTTATCACCAGGGATAACCTTGCCTCGAAATTTAACCTTGTCTATGCCGCCAAAACCTAGAAATCTATCATCCTGTAAGATTCTCTTATAATAATAAGTGCACAATTGTGCAGCGGCTTCCACCATCAATACCCCTGGCAAAAGAGGGCGATCCGGGATATGTCCATGTACCCAGAACTCATCATCTCTTACATCTTTATATCCAATAATTATTTTATTTTCAGGATCAAATCTAATTATTCCATTTAACTGTTCCATTTCATAACGATGTGGATTTACAGTCCTAATCCCATTGATATCAACCTCAATCTTACTTATATCAATTGTATCTATATCCACCAAGAATTTCTGTGGCATTGCAAAATACTATTATTATGACATATTTTTGTCAATAAAAATCTACATGACCACTAATCGACCTTTGCTAAACAGTTAAAGTCCGTGAGATATGACTTTTAAAGATGTGGTAGCGGTGCAGGGACTCGAACCCCGGACTCGCGGATTATGATTCCGCCGCTCTAACCAACTGAGCTACACCGCCACAAAGAGATACATTTTGCCCCTGCTTTATTAAAATCTCATAACAAATTCAAGGTGATTCGCATTATATATCCTATGCCCCGGGACGTCAATTTATAATTGCAATACAATTAAATTAAAATCCCTTCATCATAAATCTACAAATTCTATCTTATCTCCTCTTTTTTTCAATTTCCTTCTTAATAGCATTAACCTTTGGACCGAAGTGACTTCTACCATACTGTTCCAATAATTTATCATACTTGTAACTCCTTGTCGAAACCAGCCCTAAACCTTCTCCCTGTACACCGTATTCATAAACCATAATTACCTCTTGTCTTGTATCAACCAGATAAAAAGGTTCTCTATTTGCTTGTTGGCCACCTACTACTGCAAATACATGTCTTGCGCTACCATCACCCTGAGCAACGACATAATCTGGCGAAGCCTTAATAAATACAAGCACAAGTAATACTATAACTACTCCCAGCAAGATTGTGTTTAAACTATATTTCTTAAACATTTTCATAACCTCCAAAATGTAATGTTTATATTGATTGTAAATATCACAGTAGAGAACGCTAAAGACCACAGCGCAGCATAACCTCAACCAAATTTGAAGTGTCTTAAGTGAACTAAAGTTTAAACTTTTTATGAGATTAAAAACATTTATCTTTAAGGCAATCTAACTTCTACCTCCTTTTTCCCCTTTGCAAAGGCACGGGCTTCTTCTTCCTCTCTGATCAAGATGGTAGGCTTTATGAGTATAATCAGATTACCCGCTGTAGTAATATCTCTGTCAATCGTATTGCTGGAAAATAACCTTTTTACGACAGGAATCTTGGAAAGAATTGGAACTCCTTTCGATGTCCTCGTTTCTGAACTTTTACCTAAACCGCCAATCATAAGGATTCCTTTATCAGGTACACAGACAGTAACTGATAGTTCTTGTTTAGTGGTAATTGGCAACTGTATTTTATTTTTGGCAAGTGATCCCGCTTCCGATCCTCCTGTACCTGCTGCAACGGTTTGAAATTCTTCTTCTGTAGTATCATCTAACTGTACTGAAGTAATAACCGGGTGTACTTCCAGGTAGACATATTTCCTGTCAGCGCTGACAATAGGTCTCACACTAAATGTAGTGCCGTCATCTATCTCCTTTATCACTGGTTCTGGTGTCTGGCTTACGATTGTGAAGCTTTCTATGTAACTGAATGTTTTAACTACCTTAATAGTCCCTCTCTGAGTATTTGACAGGGTTATCTTGGGGGCGGTTATTGTTTCCGCCTCATCGCTTTCCTGCACGGCTTTCAAAAATCCCTTTAGGAAGAGACCATCAAATATCTGATAAGTAAGATTTATGCCTGTTGCCACTGGCGTAGCAGAAGTTGTTCCTGTATCTATAAATTTGTCACCAGCTTCGGTAAAGATTCCTCTTCGTTTTGCGTCGTCAGCCCCTTGAGTAAGGTCCAATTCATTTATATTGTTTCCGAAGGCCTCCAGGAAATTGTCAGAAACGGCAACAAAGCGTGCCTCGATATTTATCTGAAGGTCTGCCGAAGACCTCAAAGCCGCAAGAAGGTCTTCTGTCTGCTTGTGTACATCCAACACGTGAGTTATAACGATGTCACCCAGCATACCCTCTCGTGCTGCTACCATACCCCTACCTCCATTTACTGACCATGATGCAGGTTCTATCGTACTGGTAATCAAGGTCATTATCTCCTGTACCCGGAAAAAGGTATCCTTGCCCTCTCCTGCAGCAACTGTTCCCTCCTCAAATGCCGTAGTCTCCACCTGTGCCGTAAGGCTTTGCCTGTCCTCCAGGTTTATGAGTAAATCACGTACGTCATATACTCTCAGTTCCAAAGGTTCCACAGTAATATGAACAACATTATCCTTCACTACATAACCCAAACCTTTTGGTAAGATGTATTCCAGTATCACATTAATTGGCACATCATCAAGTTTTATATTTACGTTTGTATCTGGCGCATCTTTGTCTAAAAAGAAATTCATTTTCGACTTTTCTTGAAGAAACGCTATTACATCCCGTAGTGGAGTATTTATAAACTCAACTGATAGCCTTTTTCCCAATTTCTTCTTCATATCTTGAGGGAGAGGTTTTTGTGAAGGAGACGGCGCTATCTTTAGCCTCTCGGTATGTTCCCGATTTTCCTCAAGCCTTTTATCAGCATCCTCTCTCAGGGTTCTTTGCTTAATATCTTCCCACTCATCCTCTGAAGTAAACTGTATAAAATCATTATAAGGTATTGACTTTTCCAGTAGATTTTCGAAGTATCTATTGCGTTCTTGAGCATTAACTTTCTTCAATTGAGCCATTACTTTTTTGTGTCTTGCATCCTCCCGAAGCGCTTCGGCATTTTCCTTCAAGGCAAGGGCTGTTTCATCACCGGGTCTTGCCTTTAAGATCGTGTCTGTTATCTTAATAACATCTTCATACCTTTTCCCTTTCGTGGCACGTTTTGCATCTCGAATCATTTGTTTTCGTAGTTTATCAGAAATCTTCGCAGGTGGAATTTCTACTTGTTTTTTAGGTGTTATTATGTCACCCTTTCTCTTGATACCCCTTTTCTTTAGCACCTCAGGAAAATATGCTTCTTGCTTTTTATGCACTCGTTTAGCTACATCTTTTTCATAGGAACGTGATTGAGGGTTATCGTCTATAGTCTTTTCACTCAATTTCAAATCTTTATCTTTTTTTTGTCGATTACCCAGTTCGATATAGTCTGACATGCACTTATCAAAAGGAGGGAACAAACTATTATTACAGCAGGGATTTTTTCTTTGGATAGTTTTCATTTTTCACGTAAATTGAACGGATTCAGTATAGGTATCTCAAAAAACCATAACACTTGTCAAGAAAAAAATACAATATTTTGTATATTTTTTCATTTATTTTACAATATATAGTAAAAGTAATAGTTCACCGCAAAGGCGCAAAGCTCGCAAAGTTATTATTTTTAAAAGTAAATGATGAAAATTGCTGAATAATTTTGTTGTTTTGTAGGGGCGTATTGTTCGCCACAGCGAATCTGCCTAAAGCACGACAATACGCCCATACTCCTGCATCTTTTTCTCATTTACTGAAATGAATTCAGCACAAGTTTTAAAGTTTTTTCTTTGCGTCCTCTGCGTCTTTGCGTTGGGCTGAACTGTTACGTTTATTTTAATCCTTTTCAGTCTCCACTTTCTACTTCCTGTAGAACAGATTTTATCGTTTCCAAGTTTTTTTCAAATGGTGTTTTTACTTTGTCTATGATTCCTTCTTGTTTTGTTGCTTCATCTGTTTCTTTATCTTCTCCCTCTTTATGATTTTTTCCGACTTCCCA
>MAYW01000070.1 GCA_001723765.1 Candidatus Scalindua rubra | reverse complement strand
TTAGATATTATTAAATCTAATATGAGAACGGCGAAAATGACTAACAAAGAATATTTTCAACTCCTTGATGAGTGTAAATAATTCATTCCTTCCGCCCATCGCTTTAAGCGCCTCACCAAATCGTATATGGCCGTTGGCATGATCAAGTCTTTTTGGTGACAGTTCTTCAGTTTAGTTCCTACTGTTTTGAATTGCTTACTTGACAGTAGTGGTTAAACACCATTCGTATATCAAGCGTAATCAGGTGGATAGGGGATTCAAATTCCTGACCATTTGAATGGCATTGTAAAAAATGGTAGTTTCCCTTATCTTAGCAAACTAGATGCAGAGGAGGATAATAAGGAGGAAGCGGGAAGCAAGCAGCATGAAACGTAGAGGAAACCCTCAGGTTTTACCTTTGGTTATATGTCAACGATACGTCGCAAGTGAAATGTAGTATACCTGGTACAGTTATCTGGGCAATTCATGGCATAGAATAATTATAGCTTTCATACTCTTAAATCAATTAAACAGGTATAGTGTCCCCAGTCCCCAAATGCACAATTCCTGCACACCTATGTAACAAATATTTGTCTTGACAATACAATAACTCCGTAATTAATATCATAATCATGAGCAAGATTTTAGTAGTAGACGATGAGGTAAGGGCATATGAGTTTCTTAAGAGTATTCTGGAGAGACACGGGCACGATGTTATCACGTCAAATAATGGAAATGACGCGCTGAATAAGGCCCGGAAAGAAGACCCTGACGTAATGCTTCTTGATGTAAGGATGCCTGGAATGGACGGTATAGAGGTGCTGAAACAACTGAAGAAAGCGGTTCCGCTTCTACCTGTTATCCTTGTAACAGCCGTTACGGACATAGATACAGCCGTCCAGGCTATTAAGCTAGGCGCTTACGACTATGTCACAAAACCATTAGACAGCGAAAAAATTAACATTATACTAAAGAATGCCCTGACTGAACTCGGCCTAAAACGTGAAGTAAGCGCTCTTCGTTCAAAAATAAACAAAAACACACCATTATTCGAGATCATGGGTTCAGGCGATGCAATGAAAAAGATTTATAATGAGATAAGCAATGTTGCTCCTACGGATTATACCATTGTCTTACAGGGTGAAACCGGCACGGGAAAGGAATTGGTAGCAAGAGCGATACATAACCAGAGCTTTCGAAAGGACGGTGAATTTTTTGCGGTTGACTGCGGCGCAATACCTGAAACATTGATTGAAAGTGAACTATACGGCTACGAGAAGGGCGCATTTACGGGAGCCGACAAAAGAAAGGAGGGGTATTTTGAATTAGCATCTAATGGCACGCTCTTTTTAGATGAAATTGGTAATCTGCCCATAAATATGCAGAGCAAGTTACTTCGCGCCCTGGAAGAACGCCGGATAAGAAGATTAGGAGGAAAGAGAGACATACCTATTGACGTACGCATTATAGTTGCGAACAATAATAAACTTGAGAACCTTATGCGAAGTGGAGTATTCAGAGAAGATCTTTTTTATAGGCTTAATGAATTTACTATAGAGCTGCCTCCGTTGAGAAAACGCAAGGAAGATCTGGTTTTTCTCATCATGCACTTTTTAGATGAAACTAAATTGGAGTTGAAAAAAAATATTACTGGCTTTTCAGACTCAGCATTAGATCGGCTGATTGGCCATAATTGGCCGGGCAACGTAAGAGAGCTAAGAAATGTAATTAGAAAAGCTGTATTAATATGTCCTGACAATACAGAGATAGACGCTCAAAATATATCAATATCAATTGGACAATCAAGTCGAAAAGATGACACAGGTAATCTTCAAACCGTGACAAACCATATATCAAAAGAAACTACACAGTTGTCTAAGGTGGAAATAGATGATTACGAAGGGCTTTCATTAAAAGATATTGCAAAAAAAAGTTTAAACCGCATCGAAAAGGATATAATAATGGACGTTTTGAAGCGGACAGGGGGCAACAAAAGCAAGGCGGCCAGAATATTAAAAATTAATAATACGACTATGCATTACAAGATCAAGGAATATGGTATAAAGCCTGCCCCGTAGGAGCTCCCAGGAAAACTTCAACATGAACATGGCTTTGAAACAGTCAGCACACAACCAACAAAGCGACCACCAGTATTTTCTCACACTTCTATTATTCTCCATTTCCTGGAAATCAGCCCATCACAAAAGACATTTTGTTTGTATCAACAAATGATTGTAATAAAGGGCTAAAGCTTGTACCTGCGGCTTTGGTACCTGTACATCCACCGAGACCCTCAAATCGACCCTCGCTTACTCAAACAAATTCTATTGTATTATTTCAATAGTTATTGCATATTTGATATTGTATTATTTCAATATAGACAATCCTTCTCCCACATAAGTGCTTATCACATATTATGTTGCATGTTCTGGTATCGCATTCGCATAATAGCCAAACACTAAACAATTTCTGTAATGCTGAATCGTGGGTTGCTCCCCGGATAGCTGACAATGGAAATCGTTCCAGGGCATTCGGTTAGCAATCGTAGTCCGCTCGCAGGAAGTTAACTTAAAATCACCGAGAGCAGGAGGTAAAACAGAGAATGAACTATTGGATAATACCGTGTTTATCAATTTGCATTATAAGTGCATTAATTATCATAGACATTTTCTATGTGTTCTGTGAGGCAGGAGACAGAACCGACAAAAGACATTGAGGCTGTAGATTATTTTCAGAAACTTAGTATTAAGTGGAATGGACAGGTGGAACATAAAGCTAAACTAATTATATTAGACTTGAATTTGTGATCAAGACCGCTTCCTCAAGTTTTCTTAGTTTCACATTGTGGAGTGATTATTATGCTTGCTATTACTTTAAATTCATTACATAGGCTAATAAATTATAAATATCTGAAATGACGTGGACATGAATTATGAAAAGATGACAAAGATTGAGCTGATCAGAAAGCTTATGTTGCATGAGGAACAATTTAAGAATACCTTCGAACAGGTTGCAGTTGGTATAGCTCATGTTGGTCTGAATGGTCAGTTTATCAAGGTTAACAGGCATTTTTGTGACATTACAGGATATTCTGAACAAGAAATGCTTAAGAGCACATTCCGCAATATTACATATCCTGATGACATTTGTATGCAGGATCAAATTCGAAAGAAAGTCTTAGATAGGGAAAATTCCAGTTACACGATAGAAAAACGTTACATCAAGAAGGACAATTCTCTTATTTGGGTAAGTCTGACAGTGACACTTATACGTAAGCCTGGCGGTGAACCTCATTACTTTATCTCCTCTATCGAGAATATTACCGAGCGCAAAATAGCGGAAAAACGTCTTAACGCTCAGCAGGAAGTAACAAAAGTATTGGTAGAATCGAGCACGATTAAAGAAGCGTCTCCCAAAATTCTCCAAACCATATGTACGGCACTGGATTGGGATCTTGGCGAGATCTGGGAACCTGACCATGAAAAAAAAGTTTTGTATAACACAGAAACCTGGCATATGCCATCGCTTAAGATTCCGGAATTCACAGCCATTACCAGTAAAACAACCTTTTTCCCTAAAACTGGGCTTCCGGGACGGGTCTGGGAAAGCGCCGAGCCTTTATGGATTGCAGATGTTGTTAATGATACAAATTTTCTCAGAGCATCCGTTGCAGATAAAGAGGGGTTGCATGGGGCCTTTGGTTTTCCCATTATTATCGATGGTGAAGTACTTGGAACAATCTGCTTCTTTAGCCGTGAGATAAGAGAGCCCGATAAGAGTTTGCTTGATATGATGGAGGCTCTCGGTAGTAAGATCGGTCTCTTTATCAAACGTAGACAAGCAGAAGAAGCTCTTTTACAGTCAGAAAGATTACAATCCCTGGGAGCAATAACCGCCGGGGTAGCACACGAGTTTAACAATATTCTTAATATAATATCCGGCAATGTTCAATTGTTGCAGATTAAGTACAAAGACAATAGCGAATTGATGGATAGTCTTAACATCATTAGTAGGTCAGCCTATGATGGGGCTGAAATAACCAATAGGATGGTTGAATTCACAAAAACAGCTAAAGACACGGCAGGGTTTGTGTCTACAGACATGATCGAGTTGATAAATCAGGCAATTGATTTCACAAAACCAAGATGGAAGCATATGGCGCAGGCCGAAGGCATAAATTATCACATGGACACGGAAAACATGAAGGAGATTCCGTTTATATTGTGTAATCCCACAGAATTAAGAGAGGTGTTTGTAAACATAATAAACAACGCTCTTGATGCAATGCCTGATGATGGTCGTATAACATTTCGTACATGGAGTGGAGAGAACACCATATTCATAAGTATTTCAGATACAGGTACAGGTATGCCCGCAGAAGTAGTGAGAAATATGTTTGATCCATTCTTTACCACCAGGTCTCCGGTAGGGACAGGATTGGGTATGAGTACTGCTTACGGCATAATAACCAGACATGGAGGCAAGATAGAGGTGGAAAGTGCGGTGGGGAAGGGCAGTACATTTACTCTGCAATTCCCTGCAGCTACTGAAGCAGATAGCCCGGAAGAATCACCTGAACCGAGACAAGAAGTAAAGAGTAGTAGTCTCCGCATCCTGGTGGTAGATGATGAAGAGGAAATGTGCAAAATTCTGGACAAATTCTTTTCTGGAAAAGGTCACCTGGTCAGGACTGTCGACAGTGGTAGAAAGGCTATAGTATTAACAAAGCTTACCAATTATGACCTTGTGTTATGTGACATAGTTATGCCGGATGTATATGGATATGATGTAATAAAGGCACTGAATAAATTAGAGAAAAGGCCGAAGATAGGCATAATTACTGGTTGGGGAGATAAACTAAAGCCTATGGAGGATGAAGAGTTGAAAGTAGACGAAGAGTTGAAAGTAGACTTCATTATCAAAAAACCTTTTGATTTTTCAGAGTTAACAAAAAATATAAATAACGTGATTAATTAATAAAACACCAATGGACGGTAAAGATGGTTTAGAGATGTGCACACTGATTCGTGTATTGATGATTGAAGATTCGGAAGATGACGCTGCTTTGATAATGCGTGAACTAAATTTGTATACTCAAACTTCGTACCAAACAGTATTGAGTAACACCACATAAACATAGAACCCAAGAAAAACCAGAAGGGGAAAAATGCTCATATTGACAAGGAAGTTAGGTGAAAGCCTGATAATAGGAGACAAGACAGTAATAACTGTTACTGATATAAAAAAGAATCAAATCAAATTAGGCATTAATGCTCCAAAAAACGTATCTATATGCAGAGAAGAAGTATTTGAGAAGATTAAAAAGGAGAATTTGTTGTCTTCTGCTTCGGGTGTAATTAAGCATTTAAGATAACAAGTACAAATAAACAGGTTAAGGACGACGGGAAAACCCAAACGCATACAGTACGAAATGTGGATGCAGATGTATTAGCTAAATTGCTTAAGATGGCGGACAAGAGAAGTGGGATTTTCGGTTCTTCAGGCATAGATGCATCAAAAAGTCCGGAAAAAATAGATTACTTCTTATAGAGTTGATAACCTTGTTAATAATTTTGCATATATTGGCACAACGTGAAATCATAAGTTAGGTCGCTATCGCAACAAAAGCATTAAATCAAAGCTTAATGGTGCAAAATGCGCAAAGAGATTCATTGTTCTTCTTATTTACGGTCGAGAGTTTTCGGATAACCATATTGTCATCCACTGCCGACACGGGTGTGATTATTACAATCAAGGAGGAAAAGCATGTACAGATTTAAGATTTTAGTAGTAGACGATGAGATCAAATTTTGTAAATTTCTTAAGAGTTTTTTGGTAGTAAAAGGGTATTCTGTTGATGTGGCTTACAGTGGAAAAGATGCGCTGGAAGCGGCAGCGAAAGAAGAGCCAGACGTTATACTTCTTGACATTGAGATGCCTGGTATGAGTGGAATGGATACCTTGCAGGAACTCCGTAGAGCCGGAGTGTCAGCAGCGGTTATTTTCCTTACTGCTCATGTCAAATTTACATATGCTGTAGAAGCTATCAGGTTAAATGTAGACGATTACATTCTTAAACCGATCAATAATATTGACGTTTTGCTCGCTGCTATACGCCGCTGCACTGAAAAATTGGAACTTCAAAAGAAAGTCAAGCTCTATGAGGATATTTTGCCGGTTTGTTGTAAGTGCCAAAAGATACGTGATGATACAGGCTATGAACATGGCACCGGTAAATGGATGACAATGGAAACATATCTTATCAAAAGGGCACATGTTTCCTGCTCTCACGGCTACTGCCCTGAATGTTTTGAGGAGGAAATGAGTGCTTTTGCAACCAGGAAGGCCATGAGAAAAAAACAGCATCAGAAATGACACAAAAACAACTACTGCAGGAAACAGATTAAACAAAATGATTACCAACGTTGAAGAAGCTCTCGGTACCCTGCTAAAGACGTTTAAGACAATCACGAGATAATGCCGGCTTTATAAGAAAGGGGATTAACGTGCACAAAATATTAATAGTAGATGATGAGATCAAGGCGTGTGATTTTCTAAGAAAAATCCTGGAATCAAAGGGTTTCAGTGTAACTGTATCCTATAGTGGAGAGTCCGCCTTGGAAAAGGTAAAGACTGAAATGCATGATGTAGTGCTTCTTGACATAAAGATGCCCGGAATGGACGGCATGGAAACCTTGAGGCGCATAAGGCAATTTGACAACAAAGTGGTTATTATAATGCTGACTGCCGTCCATGATGAAGGTATAGCTAAAGATGCCCTTACGAAAGGCGCTGATGACTATATGACCAAACCTATTAATGTGGAATATCTGGTATCCCTTATGATACCGGTTTACACTGAGATGAGAAGTAATGTTAATTAGCGATGTCCGCTCAACAATCAGATGCAATGACAGGAAATACAAGCCTTAGACAAAGGGGCTAAAACATGAACAAGATTTTAATAATAGATGATGAAGTCAGGGCAGTTATGTTCCTTAAGAGGATTCTGGAAAGAAAGGGCTACGAAGTTATTACGTCCTTTAACGGAGAGAAAGCATTGGAAGTGATTAAATATGAAAAACTAGACATAATCCTTCTTGACATAAGAATGCCTGGAATAGATGGGATAGAGGTTTTGAGGCGTGTAAGAAAGTTTTGCAAGAATGTAGGTATTATAATGGTAACCGCCATAAATGATAAAGAGGTGGGTATAAAAGCCCTTGAGTCAGGTGCCAATGGATATATAACCAAGCCTATTGATTTGAATCATCTGGAGACAATTATCCGTGATATTATGTTTGAACACTTACCCTGAACCATGCCGGCACAAGGTTTGTAGCTTTGAAGGGGCCGAAAAACAGCATGTACAGCCTATTGAGATAATAGTCGTAAATATATAACATCAAGATACTCTTTTTAGATCGTGGACTCATGATACAATCCCCTTTCCAGGGTTTTTTGAGTAACATTCTTATGATAATTTTGTTGAAAAATTGAATGAGCATGTTAGTTTACCAAGTAGGAATGTCCATCAATACCCCATACCATCCGGCTTTTCACTTACAGTCCGGTATTTTATGAAATGCATACATGAGAAATGTCATGATTATGAAGATAGTCGTTTGTTCATTTGTTGTAATATGTCAGGGCCTTTACCTGAGTCAGGGGATCTATGCTGATGAGGTTTCAGATTTAAGGTACAGGATAAGGCAACTGGTAGAAGAAAATCAAGCGCTTAAGAGAAAGATTGCAGCCATGGAAAGTACAGTGGAATTACAGAGGGAGCCAGGATACCCAGGGGTGGAGGCTGATAATAAAAAAAGCCTCGGTTGGTTTACAGCGGAATACCAATTTGACACACGAGGATTTAACACAATTAATTTCACCGGTGCATCGGATATGCCTCTTGGATTTACAATATGGGGTTTTACGGATATAGAGACAGCCGACATCCACGGAAGCAGGAGCAGCAGGAAGGATGCTGAGGAGTTTTTCCTGGAAATAGATTTAAGAAGAGAGCTTTATAAGGGGTTTGGAGTTATTGCTGAATATAATGATAATGAGGGGGCTAATAACAATATTGGCAGGCTTGGTTTTAATTACAAGGCCGGATGGGGTTGGCTTAAGGATAGAGATATAAGCCTTTACTTTAAGGCCTTCCCGCTGGAAACAGACGGGCACGGCAGCCAGGTGAGCTTTAGCTGGAATAAGAAATTTCCTGATACCCTGGACGGACGGTTCTCTATGGGTGGATTCTTTGATACGAATTTTGATAGTGGACTAAAGGATGATGAAATTAACATAGTGAGTGATACCCAATTCAGATACCGGCTCATAAACCATCTTGAGGCATTAGTTGAATTTAGATTCAACGAATTTATGCCCGCAAACCAGGAGCATGGATTCGGGATAGGATTGAAGTACCGTTATTGACGGAACACACACGTAACTCGTCACATGGTTATGGGAGACAACAGAATGAAGAGAGGAAAGACCGAACACAACCTTCGGAGGCAGGTCAATGCAAATTAGAATCATGGAAATCGTTCTGGCAGTATTAATATTTTCTTTAACACCGTTTGCCAGAGCTGATCCGGAAGATAGCAGTCTGGAGAACGCCATTCATTTTTATCTGGATGCAGATCAAACAGGAGTGCGCGCATCAGGCCAATCGATAAGGCAGGGTATTTTGACCGCCCTCAGTGAGGTAGATAACACGATTCAGGGCTATCAGATAAAACTGGTGATCAAAGATCACCACGGCAGCTCACCTCGCAGCAAGCAAAACCTCCTGGAATATTTAGCCGATTCCAGGGCACTTGTTGTTTTCTCCGGGCTGCACTCACCGCCTCTCTTAAGTAATCTCCGGTTCATAAATGAGTCCCATATCCTTGTGTTAGATCCATGGGCAGCAGCAGCTCCAATTACCCGATACTCCAATGGTCTGAACTGGATATTCAGGCTGTCCATTGATGATTCCAAGGCAGGATTTGTAATTGCAGACCATGCTATAAAAGTTGACGGATTCAGGAAACTCTTTCTTTTGCTCGAACAAACAGGCTGGGGCAAATCGAATTACATAACTATGACATCGGCATTAAAACAGTTGGACTGTCCTGCCGTAGGTGTGAAATGGTTCAATTGGAATATTGGACTAAACGCTGCAAAAAATATCATCAGAAAAATCAAATCATCGGGCGCTGATTGCATACTACTCGTTGCCAACGCCCCGGAAGGAAAAATCTTTGCAAAAGCAATGATCGCACTGGACAAAGATGAGCGGCTTCCTATCCGTAGTCACTGGGGCATTACAGGTGGTAACTTTCCACTGGTAATTGACTCACGTATGAGGAGTGAGATAGATCTCAAGTTCATTCAAACCAGTTTTTCCTTTATTAATACGGGAAAAAATGTCCACAATGAACACCCAATTGCAAAGCAGGTTCTGGAAATAGCCATGCGGCTCTTCCCTGAAGAGATACAAAAGGCATCTGACATTAAAGCTCCTACAGGCTTTATCCATGCCTACGATCTGACAAAGCTCCTCATTTCAGCAATGTCACAAGTAAAGCTGAGCGGGAATATCAAAAAGGACCGTGCTGCCGTCCGTACTAGTCTGGAAAACATCAAGGGTCCTATTCAGGGCTTAATTAAGGCATACTCCATGCCTTTCAGTGAATATTCAAAACAAAATGAAGATGCACATGAGGCCCTGAATATTTCAGACTATAAAATGGCTGTTTATGGATTGGATAATGAAATACTGCTTGTAGAAGACAGGTAAAGGAATGAGAGACTCTAAAAAAGGGAGTTACCATGAAAGCCTCACGAGTCATCAATCTGTCACTTAATACCATGTTGTTGCTGACAGGAATAATTATCTGTGTTTTTATATCCATACGCGTTAACCAGCTTGTAAAGCAGTATCAGGAGAGTGATCTCACTCAGAAAACAGAACTCATTTCTCACCAACTGGATCAATTTGTGTACACCCACTTCCTCACACTTCAGGATATCGCTGCCAGGCCGCTACTAACCCAGGCAGTCATGCAGCCTGAAGAAAACATGGGATCGTTAATAGATTTTCTTCGGGACATGCGTATACTTGGAAGACGGTACGACACAGTACTGGTAGATTTCTCGGGGTCTCTCATTTGCGCCAATGTGAGGATGGAACAAAAAGATTTCAGTCTACAACTGTGGTTTTCTTCCTTATCCTTAAAACACCAGGATTTCTTTCTTGGAACAATACCGAATGCCGCTTCCCCTCTGTGGCTCATGGCGGTGCCGATTAAGTATAACGGCATGTTTGAAGGCGCTATTCTCATTACAGTGCCGGTATCCGAGTACCTGCGCTTAGCAGGCATAGACGATCTGACCGGTTCCTATAAACTCGTCTTTTTAACGGACGATGGAAATCAATCGTCTTTTGGCAAAGCCGGGCCTGGTACAAGGATTGAAAAAAAAGTAAAACTTTCATCTTCAGGACTGGAAGTCCAATACATCCAGAATCTTGATTCTTTCAGCAGAGACAGGCTTATTATTATTGCACAGATTGGAATGATTATTTTCTTCATTACTATAGTTTCTGTGTTTATAGCACAGTACTATTCCAGGCGTCTATTGGTTAAACCATTACAGGAACTTGAGATGTCTATGAAGGCATTTGGAATAAATGGAGAGCAGCCCATTCTTATGAAACACCACGCTATAAATGAATTCGCCTCACTTGCTAATATCTTTAGTAATATGATAAATGCGGTCCGTAACCGTGAACGCGCCTTAGACCGTGCCAATAAGCGAATCAACTCAATCATGCACACTGCAGCTGATGGCATTGTTACCATCGATACTGATAGAGTTATTGAAACCATCAATCAATCAGGCACTATATTGTTTGGATTGCCGTCTGACCAGCTGATTGGACAGAGCATAGACCGGTTTATGCAGCCAGTCTTGCACTCGGGTAGGATTCCGTCTGATGACACAAGCATTCTAGTCACTGAACAAACAATATGCACGTTAAACGGCACAGAGGTCCCCGTGGAGACGTCCATGACTTCAATGCAAATCGGTGGCAAAACCAAATATACTATGATAATTCGCGACATTACCAAACGTAAGCAGGACGAAGACAAGCTAAGAAGATCATACAGGATGCAATCTTTAGGGCGGATGTCTGCAGGTGTTTTCCACGAGATATTAAACCCTGTAAACATCATTTCATGCGGTATTCATTCAATATTGTTGGATGAAAGAATAGATTCAAAGATAAAACGTGACCTGAAGATATTACTGGAGGAGATAGATCGTATTACGAAGATTACATATGGGATGTTGAAATTTGCAAGGACAGACTTGTCAAAGAGTGAACATATTTTAATAAATGATATCCTGGAAGATGCGTTATCCGTTATTGAGCCCGAAATAAAATTAGCAAGTATAAGAGTTATCAGGTCATTTGATGACAAGGTACCAATTTGTATTTTGGACAAGTATTCATTAAGGCAGGTATTCTTAAATATGATGAATAATGCGAAAGATGCCATGGAAGACGGCGATACATTAACGGTTAGTACACAGTTTATAGAAAAGCGAAGGAACTCTTCCTCCTTTATAAGAATAAAAGTTGCAGATACGGGTCGTGGTATTCCTGAAACGATCATTGACAAGGTATTTGAACCATTTTTTACCACTAAAGAAGAAGGTAAGGGAACAGGACTTGGCCTGAGTGAATCATACAGGATAATAGAAGATCACGACGGATCAATCCGCGTAGAAAGTAAAGAGGGAGAAGGGACTGCTTTTATAATTGATTTACCGGTTAAGGTTTGACAGTTTATATAGTTCGGAGTTCAGAGTTAGGAGTTTTGCAGATTGAATATTGCATCTTTGTTTTGCACTGTGGTGATTTATTATTCTATCTGCGCTTTTTCTGTGTAAATCTGGTACGCCATGAGGCGTACATATATCAGTTGGTGAAATTCCAACCCGTCAATTGACCGTTCGGACGGTAGTCAAAGAAACGGTAAGTTTCGTGGGAGGGCGTAAACAGTGATGAGTACGTTCGAGTTCCCTGTAAGCGAACAGGCAGACCGTAGCGAAAGCGAACACGCTGGCTTCGTTACGCTATAATACGATAGATGAGCCTCCCGGATTGGGTGAAATCTGCAACTGCATATGTAAGAGTGTCAAACGGTAGAACTATGCGGTGTCGTCGGAGTTGTGAGTGATGGTATGTCTGTAAAAGGTATATGTATGAACATGGGAGGTCTCATTATTCAGGTTGATGACCGTAACGCAATACTATAAGGCTTGCCGAAAAGTGTTGTGGAATAATGAGAAGTCGGAGATGCCCATAGTAGTGATGATAGTGAAGACACTATAACTTCACAGGAGCGAAGGGGCATTGCTTCAGTTAACGCTTACAAAGAAAAGAGAATATTGTATTGGGCGACCTACAAGCAAGACCTAAATCGCAAATGAGCGATAAGGAAAGAGTTCGAGATTTTCAGCGTAAACTATATCGAAAAGCCAAGCAGGAGGAAACATTTCGCTTTTATGTATTGTATGACAAGGTGAGACTGCCGCATTTTTGAGAGAATCCTACAAGCGTTGTAAAGCCAATGGAGGAAGCGCCGGAGTAGATGGAATGACATTTGAGGATGTGGAAATATATGGAGTAGACAAGTTCCTTGCTGAGATAATAGAGGAACTTGAAGACAAAACCTATAAACCACAGCCGATATTAAGAGTGTACATACCTAAAGCTAACGGCAAAACTCGTCAATCATGGGTAAAGAGGGAATACTACTGGCATCTTCTATATCCCTTATATGTGTGTGCGAAACACCTGAGAGTTTGGAAGCTTCCCGTAGAGATAAATCTCTCGCTTCTCTTTTCTCTTTTATAAACCTGCCAATTTTTTCCATGTTGTAAATTATATCTTACTTTTCACTTGACATCAATAAAAATTTACTGTCAGATATATCATACAATCTAGGTTTTTAAACTTAGCAAGCTTACATGACAACTTATCGTTTACGGATTTAATATGCCCAAGATATCTCTACAGACACTAAGCAGTGCAACAATTTAAGTTTAGGGGCATATTTTTTTGTCAATCATGGAAGATAAATCTAACAAGAATAAAATATATCATCCCCGAAAACCACAGGAATCCCCATTATGGAAGCTGCTTAACGATCACTACGATAGCTTTGAGCAAGGTTACGATGAAAGGTTTGAGAAACAGCACGGATTCTTTCGTTCCATTATCAGTGAAGTCGTTCATGAGTATTTATCATGCGGTGACCTGCGAAACGGATTCGCCAGGGTGCGGTGTAAGGATTGTAGTAATGAATATCTGCTTGCCTTTAGCTGCAAAAGCCGCTGGTTTTGTCCTTCTTGCCACGCGAAGAAGGTGATCCAGTTTGGAGAAGCATTGCGGGATAACATACTCTACCCAATACCACATCGCCAATATGTCTTTACTATTCCGATTATGCTTCGCCTCTTCTTCAAGTATGACAGAAAGCTCCTGACAAAGCTGTGCCGTTGTGCATATGAAAGCTTGCTCTTATTCTTTCAAAATGCAGTGGGTCTTGAGGATGATGGACCCGGGGCAGTAATGACCATACATACATTCGGCAACTATGCTGAGAAATTCCACCCTCACATACATGCTATTGTTTCTGATGGACTTTTTCGAGAAACAGGAACCTTTTACGTTATGCCAGAAGTTGATTTAGAACCTCTTGAGGATATTTTTCGTGCTAGCGTATTTAAGATGCTTAAAGACGAAGGCAAAATAGATGACGACGTAATTAACAAACTCATGAACTGGAGACATTCCGGCTTCAGTGTACACAATGGGATAAGAGTTGCAAGAGACAATGAGAAAGGAAAGGAAGGCCTCTCACAATATATCATCCGCAATACGTTTTCTCTTGAAAAGCTAATATATAATGATGAGACTAATACTGTTATTTATCAATCAAAGATGACCTGCGGGAAAAACAAGAGAAATTTTCAAATCTACAAACCTGAAGAATTTATAGCGGCTATTACACAGCATATTCCGGAAAAATCGTTTCAAATGGTTCGTTACTACGGATGGTACTCAAACAAATCTCGTGGAATACGCAAAAAACAAGGGATTGTAAAACCTGGTGATCAACCCGTTGAAGAGGCTGAAAATATAGAAATAATAGATGTGGCAGATTATAATCCAAAACCTATTCCATCAAAAAAATGGAGAGAGTGTATCAAAAAGATATATAAAGTCGATCCACTATGTTGCCCTAAATGTGGTGGAGAAATGAAGATCATCAGTTTCATTACCGAGCGCCAGATTATTAAAAAGATAATTGAACACCTTAGCCTTTGTGAGCAAAAGGCTTCCAGAGACCCACCAAATCGAAATTCATCTCCTGAAAATAATGAGCTAATCTACGAACCATTTTATGAAGATTGGCCTGGTTATGAAGAATCCCCTATTATGTTAAACTTGTACTGAATTTATTTCAGTATTGAACATTATGAAAACCTGTTCCTGACAGGTTCAGGAATTTGCCAATGTGAGGATATCAGGAGAGGTATGTATACTTTTTGCCAAATCACAACGACAGTACTGTTATTTATGTTCAAATTTCCAAATCTTTCATTCCTCCTTCACCTTTTTTCAAAAGTAGATCAATTCAGCGTATAATTTTCAAAAAACACTTGAATTTTGTTAACAATTTTAATACATTTTCAAAATCTTGAAAAAGCAATTTCCTATCATCTCATCTCATCTTGAGTTTGTGTAACTTACGCAAACCCGACAAGTGATGAAGAACGCAGGCTAAAGCCAGAGGCTACAAGGCATGTATAATAAAATCGCTCAATTTTGGTATTAAAAGCTCATTCAGGCAAAACTTGTGTTGGATAAAGAAGGCAAGTAATGAGATTATAGAGGATATGGTTTCAGCGTAAGTCTCCATTTTTTGGTAATATTTCAATAGCCTTTTCCACTAACTTTCCTGTCAATTTGTCACCGTTTTTTTTCTAAATACCGCTTTCTCACGCACAAAACAATCGATAAGACATTACTCCCTGATACATTAATAACCACGTAGCTTCATCAATTTTAATTTTTTTTATCTAAATTCAACTATCGACTCGCACCAGACTTACATATACTATGTCAAATTATATACATCATTGGCCTTAGAATAACTTGCATAAATTATGTATATAAGTTAAGGTGTATCAATTGCCCATACCGACAGTAATGTAAAACTAAAATATTACGTAGCTTTACTGGACTGTTTTGGAAAATAAACCAAACTACATTAATTTTGTATGAATTTTTACATAATGGTATACAAAACAAAAAAATATGATTGCAAATAATAAACAATCTTTTGGGAAAAACCCTGTTAAGGTTCGAGAGACAGGCCATTATAAAAAGGAGTACATAGAGGGCTTCGTAGAGAAATGGGACGAGCTTATTGACTGGGAAATGCGCGCCAAGAGTGAAGGAGATTTTTTAATAAGTAGGCTAAAAGAGCGCGGGGCGCAAAGGATACTTGATGTTGCTACCGGTACAGGCTTCCATTCCGTTTGCCTGATAGAAGCAGGGTTCGATGTCGTAAGCGCGGATGGCAGCGCTGAGATGCTTGCCAAGGCTTTTGAAAATGGACGGAACAAAGGCCACATTCTGCGTACTGCCCAGGCAGACTGGAGATGGCTTAACAGGGATATTCACGGGACATTTGACGCCGTTATCTGCCTTGGCAACTCCTTTACCCATCTGTTCTCTGAACGAGACCGGCGCAAGGCGTTGGCCGAATTCTATGCAGCATTAAATCACGATGGCGTATTAGTCCTGGATCAACGTAATTATGATTCTATATTAGACCATGGGTATTCGAGTAAACATACCTATTACTATTGCGGTGACAATATCACTGTCGAACCGGAATATATTGACGACGGCCTTGCCCGCTTCAAGTATCGATTCCCTGATAACTCTCAATACCACCTCAACATGTTCCCTCTGAGAAAGGATTATGTCCGCAAGCTTTTGCACGAAGTCGGCTTTCAGAGGGTGGAGTCCTATGGTGATTTCCAGGAAACATATCGTATGAACGAACCGGACTTCTTCTTTCACGTAGCTGAAAAATGTTATGACGTAGGTAATAAAAAGACGGTTACCGGTGTAATCCCATATTCTGAAGCAGAGAGGACTGCAAAAAGTTATTACGATAGTGAGGATGCTGATAATTTTTATTTTACTATATGGGGCGGCGAGGATATTCACATAGGTATTTATAAATCAGATGAGGATTCCGTAGCGGAAGCAAGCAGTAATACCGTAAAGGTTATGGCATCGCACCTCAGTTGTCTGCATGAGGACGCTACAGTATTAGACCTTGGCGCCGGTTATGGGGGTGCAGCGAGGTTTTTAGCCAGGAATTACGGCTGCCATGTAAGCGCTCTCAACCTGAGCACAATGGAGAACGAAAGAAATATTAAATTGAACAGTGAACAGGGACTGGAGGATAAAATAGATGTTGTGGAGGGCAGTTTTGAGAATATTCTCTACCCCGACGACCACTTTGATGTTGTATGGTCGAATGACGCAATTTTACACAGTAATAATCGCAGCAATGTGCTGGAAGAAGCTGTCCGCGTGCTTAAAAGTGGAGGAGTGTTCATTTTCACTGATCCAATGCAATCAGATGATTGCCATGATGATGTTTTGCAGCCGATTTTAGACAGAATCCATCTCTCCTCGCTTGGCTCTCCGGAAGTCTACCGTGAAATGCTAAGCAATCTTGGCATGGAAGAAGTAGCTTTCCATGATCACACAGAACAACTCGTCAACCACTACACCAGGGTACTTGGAGAGATCGAGAAAAAAGAAAAAAACGCTTTCAGAGAAAACCAGTGAAGCGTATATTACACAAATGAAAACAGGCCTGAAACACTGGATAGACGGAGGCAAAGACGGTTCTCTGGTATGGGGCATTTTTCTCTTTCGGAAACAATAATTTGGGCAAAAAAAAATATTGGGAAAAGCTGGAAATTCATCATACCGTATTCTGGATATCAGCAGGGCTGATTATCTTCTTTGTGGCCTTTACGCTTATCAACCCGGAATACATGCGTCACGTATTCGATGCAGTACAGGGTGCCATTACCAGAAAAGCCGGCTGGTTCTATATTTTATCAGTCAACATCTTCCTTGTTATTGCTGTGTACCTTCTGTTCAGCCGTTACGGACACATCCGCCTGGGCGGAGAAAACGCACACCCTGAATTTTCGTACCTTGGCTGGCTTTCAATGCTCTTCAGTGCCGGAATGGGTATCGGTATTCTTTTTTACAGCGTGGCAGAGCCGGTCATCCACTATAACAATCCCCCATGGGGAGAAGGCGGAAGTGTTAAATCTGCCAACCTTGCCATGGGAACCACCTTTTTCCACTGGGGTATTCACGCATGGGGGCTGTATGCACTTATGGCGCTTGGGCTGGCCTATTTCTCATTCAACCACAAGATGCCGTTGACCATCCGTTCAGCGTTTTATCCACTACTCGGCAACCATATTCATGGGTGGATGGGAAACGTCATAGACATTCTTGCCGCCGTCTCCACACTATTTGGCCTGGCAACTTCTCTCGGCCTGGGAGCGAAGCAGGTAAATGCCGGCCTGAACTACCTGACAGGATTGCCGCAGACAAACAATATACAGGTAATACTGATCGCCATTATCACATCTATGGCGCTTGCATCAGTGGTACTGGGTTTAGATAAAGGTATACGCCGTCTGAGCCAGGCAAATATGATCTTTGCACTTATCCTGCTTATCTTCGTTCTCCTTGCAGGCCCTACGATATATATCTTCGATTCAATGGTTCAGAACATAGGAACGTATATTGATCTGTTGCCGAAATTGAGTATGTGGACCGATACATACAATCGTGATGGCAGTTGGCAGGACGGCTGGACAATTTTTTTATTGGGCATGGTGGATTGCGTGGTCACCTTTTGTCGGTATCTTTATAGCACGAATCTCTTACGGCAGAACTATACGTGAATTTGTACTTAATGTATTGCTTGTGCCCACATTGTTAACATTAATCTGGATGACGGTTTTTGGCAACGCCGCTCTTTTTGAAGAGATATTCGGTACGAGTGGAATTGCCCAGGCGGTTAACGATAATATCGCAACCGCCCTGTTTGTTTTACTGGATCGCTTCCCGTTAGCTGTTATAACCAGCGCTTTGGGTGTTATCGTACTGACGTTGTTCTTTGTAACTTCTTCCGATTCCGCATCACTGGTCATAGACATTATAACTGCCGGTGGGTTTCATGATCCACCCGTAATCCAGCGTGTGTTCTGGGCGTCTACGGAAGGGATCGTTGCCGCAGTACTTTTGCTTGGAGGCGGACTTCAGGCACTACAGGCAGCCGTGATCATTACCGGTTTGCCTTTCACCGTAGTAATTCTCCTGCTTGGTTATAGCCTGATCAAAGGATTAAGGCAGGACTTTCCAGATTCCCATAACAAGAACGGAAACCCTTACAGCAAAACAACATAATCAAGGATTTTTGTACAATTTCTACATATTTAAGGTAACATACTATTATGCAGAAACAAGCGTATGACGAGATATCCAAAGAGCAGGTGGAAAACTGGGACAAGAAATACCTGTGGCATCCCTTTACACAGATGAAAGATTTTGCCAGGGAAGAGCCACTAATTATAGTTGATGGTGAAGGGGTTATTTTAAGGGATATTAATGGCAAAAAGTATATAGATGGTATCTCTTCCATGTGGTGTAATATACACGGCCATAGGCGGAAAGAGATTGACGATGCCATAAAGGGCCAACTTGATAAAGTTGCTCATACAACCCTGCTGGGCATGTCAAATATACCTTCAGCCAAACTGGCAAAACGCCTGGTTGAGATAACTCCGGACGGCCTGAACAAAATATTTTATTCTGATAATGGCTCCAACGCAATTGAGATTGCTATAAAAATGGCATTTCAATATTGGCAGTATAAAGACCACAAAAAGAAGATCAACTATGTATCTTTACAATACGGATATCACGGCGATTCATTAGGCGCTGTTGGTGTGAGCGGGATAGATATCTTTCATGCGGTTTTTAAACCACTTTTGCTTAAAACGTTTATCTCACCATCACCGTATTGTTACCGGTGTCCGGAGGGTAAGGACAAAGCAACTTGCTCACTTGAATGTCTGGGAAAGCTGGAAGAGATATTATCAAAGAATTCCGACACTATAGCAGCTATGGTTATTGAGCCACTTGTACAGGGTGCGGGAGGAATGATCGTCCACCCTCAGGGTTTCCTGTCAGGTGTAAAAGATTTATGTGAAAAGTATAATATTCTCCTGATTGCAGACGAGGTAATGGTCGGGTTTGGCCGTACAGGAAAAATGTTTGCATGTTCACACGAGGATGTAGCCCCTGATATTTTAGCCATTTCCAAAGGTTTAAACGGAGGCTATATGCCTTTGGCAGCGACTCTGGCTACAGATGAAATCTATAATGCCTTTCTTGGTAAACATAGTGAGCAGAAGACCTTCTTCCATGGCCATACATATACCGGCAACCCCTTAGCATGTGCAGCAGCCCTGGCGAATATTGATATATTTGAAAATGAAAAGGTCATAGAAGGTCTTGAGCCAAAAATCGAGGCTCTACAGGAGAGACTCGCACAGTTCAGGGATCTAAAGTCTGTAGGGAATGCACGGCAATGTGGTCTCATTGCCGGTATAGAACTGGTCAGAAACAAGGAGACTAAAGAACCTTATTCGTGGGAAGAAAAAATTGGGATTAAGGTTAGTTACGAAGCCAGACAACGTGGTTTGATTACCAGGCCGTTAGGCAATGTCATGGTTGTTATGCCACCCTTGAGTATAGAAATTTCAGAGTTGAATAATATGATGGATATTTTATATGAATCGATAGAAAGCGTTACCGAAACAAGCTGACTTGTGGGTTAGCCTAAGTTTTTGCCGCTGATATTACAGGCACTATACCTGTTTTTTATCTAAAACCAACACCAAATATACTTCTCTCATCTGAAGCATTTTATTTTAAAAATTCCTTTCCAGAAGTGCAAGTTGGCGATCCGACCACCAAATACCTACTTCCCCCCTCCCATTTTTAAAAAACCCCCCTTCTTTATCCTAATCACAACATTGGATGTAAGAAAGCTTGCGCCAGGAGCCTTAAAGAGATGTATATAAAAGTGCCCTGATGCCTCCCAACTACGACGCCAGCTCCGCTTTCGAGAACACCTCCTTTTATGCCTTGATTTATATAATAATTAAGAATAGAATTCAAAATAGACTCTGTAGGCAAGATTGTTTAATTAAGAGGTTATGAGCAAGATGAACAATAACGAGTTGTTTCTCAGGAATGGCTCTAAAATTGCAATAATTGGAGGTGGGCCTGCAGGCAGTTTTTTTGCATATTTTGCATCACGGTATGCGGCAGAAATGGGCATTGATGTGTCTATAAAAATATTTGACAGAAAGAGTTTCTGCCAGAAAGGTCCGCGTGGTTGTAATATGTGCGCCGGTGTAATCTCTGAAAACCTGTTTAATAAACTGGAAAAAGAAGAAATAAATATTGCACAATATTGTGTACAGAGAGAAATAAAATGTTACCGTTTCCAGACACAGGATGACAGTGTACTTCTCCACCACCCCGTTTCAGGACACACGCCAAAAATTGTTACTGTGTTTCGTGGAAATGGCCCTGTACAATCTTCTCATGAAGGCAATGTCAGTTTTGATGATTTTCTCTTAAATCATGTAAAAGAAAGAGGTGTTGAGATAGTCTTTGAGATTGTTAAAGAGTTGAATCTTCCTGCTTACAAAGGAGAACCTGTAAAAGTAATTTATGGTGATGGAAATTCAAGAAATGAAATAGATGCGGATCTGGTGGTTGGCGCTTTTGGTGTAAATACCGGGATGATGGAGAAGGTTGGCAAAATGGAGTTTGGCTATAAACCGCCAAGGACTGTTCGAACGTGCCAGTGTGAAATAATGTTAAGTCATGAATATATCCAAAGGACTTTTGGCAATAATGTTTTTGTTTTTGCGTTAGGTAAAAAGGAGCTTAAATTTGCCTCAATTACACCAAAAGCAGACTATGTAACTGTTAACTTAGTAGGCAAAACTGATTTAACTAGAAATAATCTGATAGACTTTCTTAATCATCCGGCAGTTAGAAGGTTAATGCCGGAAGGTTGGGATATACCTAAGAATTTTTGTATGTGTATCTCAAAGATCCCAGTGACCTATGCAAAACATCCCTGTACGGATAGAGTAGTGATACTAGGGGATGCAAGTATTTCAAGGTCTTATAAAAGCGGTATAGAATCGGCCTTTAATATGGCAAAGTTATCGGCTTATACAGCTTTTAAGTACGGAGTCTCTGAGGAAGCGCTTATGAATGGTTACTATAAACCGGCCAAAAGACTCCTGGCTCGTGATAATTTATACGGTATTATTATGCTGAAAATAAACGATTATTTATCATCTCAAAAACAAATAGCAAATACTAATATAAAGATTATTAAATCCGGCAAGGACAAGGAAACTGCTAATAAAATTAACGAGATATTATGGAACATGTTAACGGGAAACAGGCCTTACAAAGAAATATTTTATATGGCAATTAATCCTCGCCTTGTTTTAAAGATGTTACCGATTAATACGCTTGCCTGGGCAAGACAAAAGAGGGATGATATCAGCGCCTGGTTAAGAAGGAATTGAGTGTCCAATGAAAGATAGAGATATTTTTCTAAAAGATGGTCCGAAGATTGCCATAATCGGCGGTGGGCCGGCAGGGTGTTTCTTTGCTCATTTTGCTTCAAAAATTGCCAGGGAAAGAGACATAAATATTGACATAACTATATTTGAAGGGAAAGACTTTTGTCAAAAGGGTCCCCGGGGATGTAATATGTGTGCAGGGGTTATTTCAGAGAAACTTTAATCAAAGTAACGGGTCAAGTCTTCAAATGACAATTAAAACCTAACAATAGTCAAAGTAACGGGAGTAACGGGTCAAGTCTTCAAATGACAATTAAAACCTAACAATAGAAAAAGTTGTGATCAAAACCCAAAAATTGAAAATCTTTACTAATTGAGAGAATCAAGAGAAAACGACATTTTTTCTTTTCAACTGGAGCATTAATACGTTCTGGCATATGTATTTTCCTGAAGAATTTTATTACTTATTTTATCTCTGGTATTTTGAACGAATTCTTTTTTGCTCGTCCAAATAATTATTCTGCTTCGTCTTCCTTACCAATCTTTTTGTAAAGCTCTGCCATATGTTCTAACGCAGTCGCAACCTCTGGATGATCTGGACCCAGGACTTTTTCTAATATTTTCAAGGAACTCTTGTAAAGAGGTTCAGCTTCTGCATATCTGCCCTGGTTGTAATAAAGCTCGGCAAGATTCTTCAAGGATATTGCAACGTCAGGATGGTCCGGACCAAGGGCTTTTTCAACTATTTCCAATGCTCGCTTATAAAGTGCCTCAATCTCGGCATAATTGCCTTTGGAAATATAAAGTCCTGCAAGATTGTTCAAGGAAATTGCAACATTAGGATGGTCTGAACCAAAGGTATCCTCTGCA
>MAYW01000069.1 GCA_001723765.1 Candidatus Scalindua rubra | reverse complement strand
GTCTTTATACATTATGTTTACGTGTATATTACCATCACCGATGTGTCCAAAATTTGCAATATAAATTGTATGGTGTTCATTTATCCGGTCAACCTTCTGTAATATTTCCCTTATCTTACTTCTGGGCACACAAATATCTTCATTTATTTTATGGGTAGCAACATTATATAATGCAGGAGAAATTACACGTCTGACAGCCCAAAGGGCATCTCTCTCCTTTGAAGTTTCTGCCACTTTAGTTCTCAATGCCTTTTTTTCCTTACAAGCGTTTTCAACTACAGACAATTCGTGTTTAATACTTTCCTCGGTTCCATCAATATCAATTAATAATAATGCTTTTACGTCCTCATCAATGGTCACTTCACCATATCCACGTACTGCATTTATACTCATCTGATCCATAAACTCTAATGTACGCGGCAAGATATTATTATCTATAATCAAATCGGCCGCATCAATAGCATCATCTCTATCACTGAAAAAAGCGGCCAGGGTATCAATCTTCTCCGGCTTGGGAATAAGCTTCACCGTTATCCTGGTAAAGACTCCCAATGTTCCTTCAGAACCAATAAAAAGTCTTGTCAGATCATAACCTGTAACACTCCTTAATGTCTTTCTACCCGTGTTAATTACAGACCCGTCAGGAAGGACTATCTCCAAAGCAAGCACATAATCTCGTGTCACTCCATATTTTAACCCCGTTATCCCACCGGCACATTCAGCAACATTACCTCCAATAGTTGAAAAGGCTGCACTCGAAGGATCCGGTGGATAGAAAAGTCCAAATTTTGCAACTTCATCCTGGAAATGTTTTGTAACTACACCTGGCTCAACCGTTGCGACAAAATCCTCAGGACAGATTTCAATTATCCTGTTCATGTTCTTTAAATCAAAAACAACTCCACCCATAAGTGGCACGGCACCGCCGGAAAGCCCGGTGCCAGCCCCCCTTGCATATACAGGTATTTCATATTTATTTGCAATTTTTAATGTATTAGAAATATCAGATGTATCGTTTGGTCTTATTACGATATCCGGGAGCGCCTTTTGCTTTGTACTATCAAAAGAATAGCATATCCTATCCTCAATCGCCGATAGCACCTTTTCCCCTCCCAAAGCTCTAATCAGCTCATTGAGTGCTTTCGTTTTTTTATTGTCTTCCGTTTTAGTTTTTTTAAAAAGTGCCATTGTTCGCCTATTTTATTTCTGGGTTGTATTCCACTACCTCTCTTTCGAGAGGATTCCATTTCTAAGCAAAAATCTTTCCCGGGTTCATAATACCTTTTGGGTCAAACATCTTCTTTAACTCTTTCATTATCTCAATTTCATGAGGCGAAAGCTCTAATCCTACGAATTCAGATTTCGCATCACCTACACCATGCTCTGACGTGATAGTCCCGCCAATAGAAACCACTTCCTTTAATATTTGAGATACCAGTTTGTGGACAGATAAATCAATCTTCTTCCCGTTATCATAAATTACGTTAAGGTGGATATGTCCTTCGCCGATATGTCCGAATGCCGCCACCTGTATTGAATACGTTTTGCTGAGTTCATAAACTTTTTTTAATACTTCTCTAACCCTACTTCTCGGCACACAAAAATCATCATTAAATTTCATTGAAGCAATCTTAAAGAGGGAAGGAGAAATAGACCTTCTAATATCCCATAATGCGTTTCTTTCATCATCCACGTCCGAACGACCAGTTCGAACGGCTTCTCCGGGCTGGCAAGGTCGGGCAGACACTTTTGCAATTGAAGTCTTCAATGCACTATTTTCTTTACAAATAACTTCTATCTTTGAAATATCATTTGTTACATTTTTCTCATTTCCATCTACATCAATAAGTAATAGCGCCTTCGCTTCTTCTGGAATATCTTCTTTTGTAAACCCTCTAACAGCATCAATGCCTGTTTTGTCTACAAATTCTAAAGAGCGAGGGAGAAAATGACTCTTTATTAAGATTGAGTCTGTAGCATTCAGTGCATTATCAATGTTTTTAAAATAAGATATAATTGTACCTATCTTCTCTGGTAATGGTAATAATTTTAATGTTATCTTGGTAAATACACCTAACGTCCCTTCAGATCCAACAAAAAACCTGGTTAAATCATACCCTGCAACACTCCTGAGTGTTTTACGCCCTGTGTTTATGACTGAACCATCAGGCAGGACAATTTCTAAGGCAAGAACGTAGTCCCTTGTCACCCCATATTTTATTCCTGTCATTCCTCCTGTACATTCCGCCACATTTCCTCCAATAGTTGAAAACCCAGCACTCCCCGGTTCAGGTGGATAAAAAAGACGAATTTTTGCCACTTCATCTTGCAAATCCTTTGTAACAACTCCAGGCTCTACTGTCACTGTTAAGTCCTTTGCATTTATCTCTACTATCTTGTCCATGTTTTTCAAATCTAAGACAATACCGCCTTTTATGGGAACAGCACCACCAGACAAACCAGTTCCAGCTCCTCGAGGACAAATCGGAATGCCATATTTATTCGCAATCGATACAATAGTTGATACATGTTCTGTTGTATGAGGTCTTACCACTAAATCAGGTACAGCCTTTTCCTTTGTAGCGTCAAATGAATAACATATTCTTTCCTCAATATTATCAAGAGCATTCTCTCTGCCAATGGTATCACACAATTCCTCAAATACCTCTGTCCGTATTTTACTATTACTAATCTTTTGTTCCATTTTGGTTGGATGAGCAAAAAGAGTTAACCAAGCAAACTACATTAGATGAATTAAATCAATCCCCCTTAGTCCCCCCTTTAGTAAAGGGGGATTGAGGGGGATTTGTCAACTTACTTTTTTTTACTTTGTAAGTAGCACATTTTTAAACATAAAAATAAACATTACTCTACTCTTACTCATTCATAACATGACAAAGGCATTTTTTCCACATATTTTTAAAATCACATTTGGTTAAGTTGATTTCGAACAATTATTTAAATAAATATAATACAGATTATTTTATTGGTTTTTTATGATTATTTATTCTATATTATGCACTTTTAATTATAATATTACTTGTTTTAGAGTACTCAAGATTAGCCATAAATCTTCATATACAATGCGCTCACATCAAATAATTTGCAAAAGCCAAAGTTTAAGAAAGAGGCAAATTACAAATGAAAACAGTAATTATTTCAGATATTCATGGAAATCTAGAAGCCATGAACAGGGTATTGGAATATATTGACAAGCTGGAAGGTGAAAAGCGTGTTGTTTGTCTTGGAGATATTGTGGGTTATGGTCCAAATCCGACAGAATGTTTCAAAATAGTTGAATCACTCACAGAAAAAATATGTCTTGGTAATCATGATGATGCTATTTTGGATACAGATTATGATTATCAAATGACAAATAATGCACGTGAAGCAATCCGGTGGACAAGGGGCGTTCTGGATGAAGAAATAAGAGAGGCAATCAATAGATTCCCTCTTCAAATAGAAGAGGACAACATATTATACGTCCATGCATCACCAGACAACCCAATGCAATGGAAGTATATTACTAATGCTCGAAATGCACACTCTAGTTTGATCAAAATGAAATTTTCTCTTTGTTTTGTCGGTCATTCACATATTCCGGGAGTATATACCGATTACGAACCGCAGAGAGATGGTAAAAAGGCAATTTTATCAAAAAAAGGCAAGGCAATTGTTAATATCGGAAGTATAGGACAACCGCGTGATGGTTCTCCAATGCTATCCTTCGCTATTTTTGATAATGACAATTGGAACGTGGAAATTGTAAGGTTAAAATATAACTATCAGGAGACAATGGCAAAAATAAGGAAAACCAATCTGCCATCATTCCTTGCCGAGAGACTTGCAATAGGAATATAATCTCTTAGATTATAGTCTAATAAGAAAACCCAACTCACATAAATTTACCATAGCATTACATCTCGAAAATCATCAATTCAATGAATACATCCACCAGTTACTTGTCCGTGTAGACAGTCAACAAATATTTAAACCTACATAAAGGGTCCATACTAAAATATTTTATTTAGAAAAAACAAATATTTTTTTAAACAACAAAAATATGATATAATTATGTAATGAAGGCGGAGCAAATTAGGGGATTTCCTCTAATTGCGTGAATCCGACACGTACCTCCTACTCCACCTTCATTTTTTTATAGAAGTTCCAATTGTTTTCGTATCAAAAGTAAATGGTGGGTTGTGTTTATAACACTTTTTCTGTTATTTGCCTTCATCTTACTATCGCTCTCAATATCTTAAACACAAGCTTGAGTTTTTCTTCATCAGCCTCGTTAAGTAACTCATTTAAACCTTTCTTCAATTCCCTGATATTCTTTGCCTCGTGTGAAAACTCAAAGAAATCTTTCAGTTCAACATTCAAAGCACTTGTGAGTTTTGTAAGGATATCAAGTGAAGGAAAATGCTGCCCAATTTCAATCCTACTCATATATTTTGCACTGATACCGGCCTTTGCTGCAAGCTGTTCTTGAGTCAATTTTCTGATCATCCTCAACTCTTTTATCCTCGTCCCAAACAACTTCAGTTCTTTCATGGCATCCTCCTTTAGAGTTTATTATCATCTCTGTTTAAAGGAGGATTTGAAACACACTATTAGTTAGATTTATATTGACATATTCTACTGTATTGGTATATTATCTACTCTTTGAGGAGATATTATTGATATTTAGCTACTTTACAGAGGGGAGTTCTTGGGAAAGTGGGAAACGCAACCTGGACTCCCGCCAGGGCGGACGAGAACGCATTACGAAAGGAAGGTAACCAACTTGCTATCACCCGCCTGAACATCACTGTCTGGCAAGCAAGGAATCCATTAATCTCGTGAGGTCGTGCCCAAGGCTGATTCGCTGTGGCTAACGTCCTCGTCCCCCCTGGTGGGATCAATGTCATTGCTGGTGGGGAGGCCAGTGTAATAAATAGATTAAAATTGTAGGGGTGCGCCTCCCTCGTCCGCTAAGTTTTCTGGCGGGCACACGCACCTTTCTTCTTAATTGTCATTCCCGTGGTATTGCACGCATGGCAAGTAAGCAGGGAATCTATTTTTGGATCAAATTATATTCATTTATCTTTTTAAAAAAGAAAGGAGGGGAAAGTAATGATGAAAAAGTTATTATTTATTTTATTTTTGAAAACGTTTGAATGAAGGGAGGAAGTAAAGATGAAAAGATTATTTGTATTTCTACTGGTTTTGTGGGTTTCCGTAATTTGCATAGCCGTTACTCGGATTTATGCAGACCTGCTAGTTAGTAGTTTCTCCAACGATAACGTTCTGCGTTACGACGGGACTACAGGGGCATTCATAGACGAATTTGTTTCGGCTGGTAGTGGCGGGCTGGATGGGTCTCATCACTTGGTCTTTGGTCTTGACGGTAATCTTTACGTTGGTAGTGCCGAATCTGACAACGTTCTGCGCTACAACGGGACTACAGGGGCATTCATAGACGAATTCGTCAGCATCGGAAGTGGTGGGCTGGATAGGCCCGCTGGCTTGGCTTTTGGATCGGACGATAACCTTTATGTTGTTGGTCGCTTTAGCGACAATGTCCTACGCTATGATGGGACAACAGGGGCATTTATAGACGAATTTGTAACCGCTGGAAGCGGTGGACTTTTCGCACCCAATGATATGGTCTTTGGCCCTGACGGTAACCTTTACGTTGGCAGGGACAATAATGGAGTCCTGCGCTACAACGGGATGACAGGAGCATTCATAGACCAATTCATTCCCAGTGGCAGTGGTGGATTAAATGCAGCAGCTGACATCGCCTTTGGCCCTGACGGCAACCTTTATGTCAACAGTAGCCTCACACACGAAGTCCTGCGCTATGACGGGACGACAGGAGCATTCATAGACGCATTCGTCACTTTCCAAAGTGGAGGACTGTTCGGGCCTACTTCTTTAATCTTCACCTCTGAGCCAATTCCCGAACCCACAACCATTACACTACTCGGAATTGGATTAGCTGGACTTGCAGGGGTAGCGGTAAGACGAAGGTTAAAAAAGGTAAAACAGTAATAACACCGGAAAGCCTATTCTATCAATATTGTCTCAAATCCCCCTGAATCCCCCTTTGGAAAAGGGGGACTAAGGGGGATTTATTCATTGTTCATCCTGGTTTATCCTGTAAACCCTGCAAAGCTGAGCTTAGCTTAGTCAAATACTCCCCCTGGTTTTATGTTTTTGCCCCCTATACCCATTCATGGAAAATATTTATATATTTCCTTTCTATGCATAACAGTTCGTATGACTAAGATCTTAGTTTTATTTTTTGATTCTATTCCCAGACGGTATATTCCAAATCGAACTTTATAGAAATTTTTATAACCTGACAGTTTCTCTATTTTGCCGCTTTCTGAAATTGATGATTTACATGGCAATTCCTCAAAAACAAATTTTTCTATTTTTAACCTGATTTCTGGTGGAATCCTTGATAATTGTTTTAAAAACTTCTTGCGATACTGAACTTTCATTCTTGCTTTTCCAGGGTATCGTAATACTCTTTGGCTTGTTCTAAATCTAAAATTTCGCCATCATCATTATCTTCTTCCTGCATTAAATGAGAAAGAGCATAATTCTCAAAAATTTCTTCTATTTTTTCAAAAGTTTTAATATCAAGTTGCACAGCAATTTTATGATTCTGTTCATCTACAATGTAATTAGGTTTTATTTCCATAAATTAATCCCCCTTTATTTTCTCTGAATGTGTCAAAGGCTATTCAAACCTGCTACTCACCTGCTAACTTACATGTTGAAATTATAATTTGCAAGGAAAATTGAATCTTGTATATCCTGTAAATCTCGTCAAAAATTCTCCCTGACTATGCTTTTACAAACCTTTTTCCCGAAAGTTGTTTTACTAACTTTTTTACTTCCAATATCATCAATATGCTTGCAACATTGGATGACGGCAGGCGTGATTTAGCAGTAATTTCATCGATAGCCTTAGGCATACTTGAAAGAAGTGAGAAAACCTTGTTTTCTTGAGAATTTAGTGTGAGACTCCTGATATCCTCGATTTTTTTGCTATCCTTTATGTGTATGGTTTCAGCAAGCGGTCCAAATTCCTCAACAATGTCATTTATCTCCTCAACAAGTTTTGCGCCTTCTTTGATAAGTTTGTTAGTTCCCCTACTATAATTGTTGTCTATGTTACCAGGAACAGCAAATACTTCTTTTCCTTGCTCTAGTGCCCATTTTGCCGTAATGAGCGAACCACTCCAGCGTGTTGATTCTACCACCAGCGCTCCAAGTGAAAGCCCGCTTATTATTCTATTTCTTGGTGGAAAATTACGGTTGTTGGGTGGTGTATTCATAGGCAATTCTGAAATCACTGCACCATGAGAAACAATCTTCTCTGAGAGTTCTATGTTTTCACGAGGGTATATAGCTCCAAGACCACTACCCAGTACGGCTATTGTTCTTCCTTTTCCTTTAACTGCTCCTAAATGCGCATTAGTATCAATACCTCTTGCCATCCCGCTTACAATACAAAACCCAACCTGTGCTAACTGTCTTGCAAATCTTTCTGCCTGAGATTGGCCATAGTAACTGCACCTGCGTGCACCAACTATAGCAATTGCAACAGTATCACTTTTTATAATATCTCCTTTAATATAAAGTACCAACGGGGGATCATATATTGACTTGAGGTTGTGAGGGAATTGTTCGCTTGAAAAAGGAACTATCTTTACATTGTTTTTTTCAGCTAACTTAATTTCTTTATCAACATCAACCGCCTTTGAATCATTTGCAATTCTATCAGCTATTTTGGGTCCTATACCGGGGATTTTTTCTAGTTTACTTCTTGGGCTGTCCAGTATTGACTTAACCGAACCGAGATGTTCGATAAGTTTACGATAGGTTATAGTACCTATTCCGCTTATCATATTTAAACGGACAAGGTCTTCAATTTCATTCATGGTTTACATTAGAGCGAACTATATAAATTATTGGTAGTGACAACACCGTAATTAGTATCTGTTGCGGAAAAACTATGTTGTCACCCTGAACTTGATTCAGGATTGATATATATAGATTCTGAAATCGGAGATCCTGTTAGAGATGCTGAAATAAGCTATACAAGCAGCACCTCACGATTCAGCATGACAATGTTCAGCCCGCCACAAAGACTGGCGGGTAAAAATGACATTTTTGGGCATTTAAGCTTTCCGTAACAACCAATTAGCTGGAAAGGACATCCTGAATAACCTTATCACTTGTTTTATCAGCAATTATTACTTCTCCGATTCTGGTAGGAAGAACAAGTCTTAGCTTTCCCCTAACTGTTTTTTTGTCCTGATATAACACCCTGACAATATCATTTGGATTTAATTCATTATCTTTAAGGTTCAATCCTAATTTTCTAAATAATGATTCCTGCCTTTTTAAAACGATCTCTTCTGCAAGTTTCAACTCCATAGCTATCTTGCTTGCGTATATCATACCCATTGCAACCGCATCTCCATGTCTATATTTTTTGTATAATGTCAGGGCTTCCAATGCATGTCCAATGGTATGTCCGTAGTTTAATATAGCCCTTAGACCTACCTCCTTTTCATCAAGCTCTACAACATGGGCCTTAATCTTGCAAGAGTTGTATATAATATTTTCTAATGCAACATCATCAAGCTCCAGGATTTCAGAAAGATGTTTTTCTATATATTCGAAGAAAACAGCATCCTTAATCATTCCATATTTTATTACTTCAACCATACCTGCAATTAGTTCTGCTCTTTGTAGTGTTTGGAGTGTAGCAGTATCAATAAAAACAGCCTTGGGCTGATAAAAACATCCAATCATGTTTTTACCTCTTGTGTGATTTACTGCGACTTTTCCTCCAATGCTACTGTCAACCTGTGCCAATAATGTAGTTGGTATCTGGACTAAGGGTATACCTCTCATAAATGTTGATGCAACAAAACCTGCTAAATCTCCTATTACACCACCTCCTAATGCAATGATTGGAGACTTCCTATCCATTTTGTGATCAAATAATGCTTCATATAGTTCTTCTGCCTTAGTTATTGTCTTTTGATCTTCCCCGGGTTCGATTGAAACCAGCTTGACTTCAAAATCGCATTCCGATAGGCTATTCAAAACGGTGTTTCCATATAGTTGTGCTACTGTTTTGTCCGTAATAACAACGGCCTTGCTGGGACTTATAACCTTAGAAATGAGGGTACCAACCTGATTGAGGATACCCTTATCAATGATTATGTGATAACTGTCTTTACCGAGATTAACGAAAATGTTTTTCACCTTGGTAATTTTGTAAGCCATGTTGATTTCTTTGTCAAGGAAAAAGAGCTATTATTATATTCAAAAAAAAAAATTAATATATTCAATGAAATCCAAACCTTTCAATTCCTATAAACAAGCAAAAGAATTCTTATTACAGACCATAGATTACGAAAAACTTACACAGTATAAATATGACACCTCCAGCTTTGACCTCAAGAGGATGGAAGAAATGATGTCGTTCGTAGGCAATCCACACAAAAATGGAAAGTACGTCCATATAACTGGCACCAAAGGTAAGGGGTCTACGGGAATAATGATTGCCTCGATCTTGAAAGAACTTGGTTTAAAAACGGGCCTTTTCACCTCCCCTCATCTTATATATCTGGGAGAAAGGATGAAGGTCAATGAAAGAATGATTTCAAAAAAGATGTTTGTACAACTAATAAACAATCTCAAGCCGTATATAGATAGCATAATGCTTAAAAATCCCACTCTTATACCCACCTTCTTTGAAATAGTCACTGCAATTGCATTTCTTTATTTCGAAAAGAAGAAAGTAGATATATCAGTCTTAGAAGTTGGCATGGGCGGAAGACTTGATTCTACAAACATTATATTGCCTGAGATTTCCATCATAACGTCTATTGGTTATGACCATACGGACAAACTGGGGCATACACTAGACAGAATAGCATACGAAAAGGCAGGAATAATTAAAGAAGATGTTCCCGTTATTTCATCAACACAAGAACACGAAGTTCTCTCAATAATTTCAAAGACATGTAAGAAAAGGAAGGCCTGTTTGTATCTTGTTGGCAGAGACATTCTGATTAATAATATAAAAATTACAAAGAGAAATGGATTCTACGGAACTGAGTGTGAGATAAGCACATGGAGAAATAAATATAAAAATATCTTTTTATCTCTGGTTGGACGGCATCAAGTCGAAAACTGTGCCACAGCAATAGGAGCATTAGAGGTCTTGTCTGAAACCGGCGTAATAAGGACTGACAATGAAATGGTCATAAATGCATTGGCTAAGATCAAGTGTCCGGCAAGGGTTGAAGTGGTATCAGAAAGCCCATTAGTTGTGCTGGACACCGCACACACAGTTTCCTCAATAAAGGCATTGAGAGAATCAATAAATAAGAATTTCTCTTTTAAGAAATTAATATTAGTAATAGGTTTGTCAGCAGATAAGGATATTGAAGGTATTCTTAAAGAGATAACGCGTGTTTCTGATGAGTTAATCTTTACAAGAACAAACAATCCTCGTGAGATAGAACCTAAGCAACTGGCTACTATGGCAAAACGCTTTTACCATAAGAAACCAATAGTTATTGAAAATATTCATGAAGCATTGAAAGAAGCTGAAAGGGTTGCAAAGAAAAATGATTTAATTTGTGTAACAGGATCCTTCTTTTTAGCAGGTAAGGTGAAAGAAATACTTAATTAAATTATTTATCCAGTGGGCTTTTTACGCCCAGAATGTTTTTTGATGCAACATGGGTATAGATCATAGTTGTTTGGAGGTTCCTGTGGCCAAGCAACTCCTGAATTGTCCTGATGTCATATCCATTTTCCAGAAGATGCGTTGCAAAACTATGTCTTAACGTATGCACTGATGCCTGTTTTGTGATACCAGTCTCTGTAACAGCAGCTTTAAATGCCTTCTGAAGTGATGCAGGATGTATATGATGACGACGAACCGTATGTGTGCGTGGGTCTACTGAAAGTGATTGAGAAGGAAAAACCCAGAACCATCCCCACTCTTTGCCAGCATTTGGATATTTCCTATCCAGGGCGCCGGGAAGATAAACGGCGCTGATATATTTCTCTCTGTCCTGATCGTACAAGGTCTTTACATCCGAGATGTGAGCAATAAGATCATTCTTAAGGGACTCAGGGAGAACGGTTCTGCGGTCTTTATCTCCCTTGCCAGACCTCACAATTAAGATACCCTGTTCGATATCAACGTCCTTAATACGTAAACTCAGGCATTCATTCAGCCTGAGTCCGCAACCATAAATAAGCTTAGCCATGAGACGGCAGATTCCTGACATACGATCAAATAGTGAGTCTACTTCCTTTACCGTCAGAACTACCGGCAGGCGTCTTTTATACACTGCCCTAACTGAGTTCAATTCATCATCTCCTATTACCTTATCCAGTACATACCGGTAAAAGAAAACCAGCGCATTCAGGGCCTGATTCTGGGTAGAAGAAGATACCCTGCGTTCAACAGCAAGGGAACTCAGGAAGTTCTGGATTTCCATGCCTGTCAATTCTGATGGCTTCTTCCAATTGACAAACCTCGAAAACGTTCGCAACCATGATATATATGTCTTTTCTGTACTATATGATCGATGTTTAAGCCTTAGGACATTTCGTGCTTTAGTCTCAAGGAGGTTCCATTCATTTTCAATGATTGGTGAATTGCCAGGGGTATTTTTCTGCAAAGATGAAAGAAAATATATATAAAGCCTTAAAGCGTTATCAGCCTGCTTTACCTGCCAGTCTTCGTGGGTTTTAGACAGATATTTCAGAAATTGATTTCTTTGTTCAAGGTTCAATATCCGCGAATCAGGCTCATTAAAAAATGAATAACAATCTGAAATCCATTTCAGATAGAACGGCACATATTTATCCTTAACAAGAGACTTTTGTATGATATGGTCTTTGAAATTCAAAAGCATAATAAAATTAAACAAATATCATGATTCCGTATAATGATAAATAAATAGAATTATATAGATTAAATTCTACTATTTCCACTAAAATTATAACTATTGAACTTGACATCTAACATGCACTACGATAATATGCCGATAAATATAGAATAAATATAAAAGTAAATGTTATCCGCAAATAAAATTGATAGCTAATGCCAGGTAAATCAAAAATTATATTCACATCGAAAGACGAAATAATAATTAAATATCTTCATACCCCTGTGCCTGAATACTTGTCCTACAATTCAACAATTACAATCAAAGACAATGGAAAAAATCCAGTGTCCATTAAATTGAAATTTGACGACATCTTACCAGAATGGGCTGAAATGCCTCCAAAAGAGCATAGTATAAATGCTCCGACAATTGTTGAGTTGTATAGGAAATTAAACCGTTGGTTCAGAAAATACGGATATACATTTTATACACATTAGGATAACAATCGGATCGAGCTAACGGCGAATACTTAGGCGATCCTAAAGTTATTAGTGACTCATAAAATCTCTTTCATTCCCGCCGTAGCTCATCCTTATCGTTAGGTGGTAAATAAAATAACCAATAATGCCGACGAATTTCCTTGATTGAATGAATGAATGGAACTGTACAGTATGGCCAGTAACAGACTGATATTGTTTGACATAGATGGAACTTTGGTTACAAAGCATAAATCCGCCAAAGGTGATAAATACACCATCAAAGAAAAAATTATCAACAAAGCTCTTAATGAGTTCTACCAAAGCAAAGATATAGATTTCACAAAATCAATTTCAGACGGATTAACAGACTGGATCATATCAGAAAGAGCAGTTAGAAAAATATTTAACCAAAAAACAATATCAAAAAGTGATTGGGCAAATATTTGTCAATTGGTAAGTAAGGATTTTAGCAAATTTAATGAGAGAGCTATAGGAACTATTTACTACAAAGTATTGCCAGGCGTTTTAGATTTACTCCAGTATTTATGTTCAATAGGAGCAGAAATTGGTATAATGACAGGCAATATAAAATGTTTTGCAAAATATAAACTTAATGAAACAGGTCTATTACCTTTTTTTACTATTGGAGGATACGGCGAAAATGGTAAATATAGAGTGGAGATACTACAGCATCTATTAACTAAAATAAAAAATAAAACTGTATATCTTGTAGGTGATACAGTTAATGATGGTCTTGCCGCTGAGGAGAGTGGAATTTACTTTATTGGGGTCGGAACCACTGGTCTTAAGAAAAAACAATTATCAGACTCATTAAAGTCAGATGAAGTTTACTGGGTAAGAAATCTTACAAGTGACTCTATTTATAAGTGGATACTTAAGGGATATGAAACTTAATACTGATGGGTTAGCTGATTGGCTTTTAACAAAAACAGAGCAGCCACTGCGACTTTGTATAGCTGGTTTTCCGTCATGTGGCAAAAGCACATTAAGTAATAAGATAATAAGACAAATAAATAAAACAAAGATTATTGAATCTGAAAGCTGGCTGCATCCCTTAGCCTATAGAATTAAAAAGGATATAAGTGGTTCTCATCCAGATAGTTATGATTTAAATAAATGTTGCCGTGACCTTCAAGCACTTTTAAACGGAAAAACTATACGCATTCCTCAATACTCACATAAAATAGGCGCAAGCAATGAGTCAATTGAAATTAAAATTGATTCTGAAGATGGTGTAATATTGGATGGTACACCGTTTTCATTAAGCTGTTTCAACAAATTTCACAATTTAGGCATCTTCTTGCACCCCAAGGATTATGATATTTGGCTAAAAACTTCTATCGAACGTGATGTGTCATCGAGGTATTTTTCTCGTTCAGAAGCGACTCGCCACAATATGAGAAAAGCTAAGGATATGGAAATTATTAGAAAAGATTCAACAAGTAGTATTTTTATTGAATGTATTTTAGATAAGAAGGGCTTTATATACGAGGTTTATGATGATAACTAAAGAATTAGTCGAAATTAAAAAAATATTAGAAAATATTGCAAGCGAATCGGGGAACATATTAGAAAGACATTTTTACAATAAAAACCTTGAAGTTACTATAAAGTCAGACAAATCACCTGTCACTAATGCTGATATAGAGTCTCAAGAGTATATTGTAAAAGAGTTGAATAAGTATTTTCCAGGGGTACCCATTGTTAGTGAAGAGCAGTCTTTTAAAACGAACAGTTTAGCAATCAGCAAGGAATTTTTTTTAATAGACCCTCTTGATAGCACAAAAAATTTTGCTACAGGCATCCCCATTTTTGATGTGTCAATCGCCTATGTCTCAAAATTTTCGCCAAGAGTTGGGATCGTTAGAGACCCGATCAACAAAACCACATACTCCTCTATCGAAAGTCATGGCGCTTATGCAAATGAAAAACGAATAAATGTGCGACAATGTCAGAATCTCCAAGATGCAGACCTTGATCTAAATATTCCTAAACTCCCAGATGATCAATTCAAAATTATTGCTCTTGAATTATCTAGAGAAGCCAAAAAAGTACGTTATTTTGGTTGTGCTGTATTAGAAATATGTTGGATTTCTTGTGGAATTATCGATGCAATTATCAATCACCGCCTCTCGATTTGGGATGTTGCAGCGTGTACTTTAATCTTAAAAGAAGCTGGAGGGTTTGCATATGACCTTAGTGGTAACGAATATACCTACGACACCCTCGATAAGAGACCTATCTTGGCGGTAGGGGACAAGAGAATCTCCGACTATATTCTCAATGCATTAAAAAAATAGCAATATGAAAGAATCGAATACTCCAAATTATTTATTTTTTGCTTGTGACACTAATAGTCAAGGATTTGATACCTTATTAAACAGCCTAAACCACTTGGCCTCAAGTTATGGGGTTGCCATATTGACCTTTAAAAACATTATTAAAAGTGAACACTCTGTACTTGACAAAGTGGAAGATATGATCAAAAACTCAATATGCGTAGTGGCTGATATAGGTTGCGACCCCAGCCTTCCTTTTAATACAAATGTAGCCATAGAAATAGGTTTAGCTAAAGCACTTAATAAGCCCTTGTTACTAATAAGCAATAAGCCAGATAAAGTACCCTCTAATCTCAAAGGCAAAGATATTCTTGCTTATCCTGATTGTATTACATTGGGCACACCATCATACGTTCAATTAGAAAGTTTTTTTGAAAATCTTGGCTTGAGTTTTATGCGTGGAAAAACAGTTAAAATTTTCAAGTCAAAATCAAGCGAATACCTTGATGCGTTAAGCCATATTACCTCCTTATCGGGTTACGAATGGTTTGTCAGTCCTGGTATTCGATCTTTTTTTCGACCATTAAATGTAGAGTTGCGTTGGCTGAAAGAAGTCAGAAATTATTCAAATAATCAGATAAAAACTGAGCAGGTAAGACGCCAAAAACGACGGGATTTGTTCATTAAGAACGTTAACTCCTTTGGCTGTATTGATATATACCCAGATACTGCTTTTCATCTCGATAAATGGCGGGGAATGTCTTTGTTACCTAATGAAAGAACCAGCTTCATTAACAATATAATCGAATTGCTTGACTCGAATCATAACTATAGTTTGGCAATTTCATCGGAAAAGGATAATCAAAAATATTGGATTAAAGAAACGGAATATGGTGGGTTTGTTGTATTTGAGGGTTGGGGGTATGTCGAAATTCGTGAGCATAAAGAAATTGGTGGATTAATAATGTCAGATCCAGAAACAGTTAATAGCTTTAAATTGGAAACTGAACAATTGCTTGATAATTCATTAAATGGCAGAGAAGAAGTTTTAAAATTATTAAAAGCATTATTAGCTGAACCTGATGAGATGCAGTGAAGAACGAAGGATTGTCAGACTTGACTATTGACTTTAAGACTATAGAAAAAATCACCTAACAAAATGATGGACTTGAACGAGTGCCAGCGGTGCTCTTTTTGATTTTGATTAGTTTATAGTTTGCAAACAGTTTTTTAGAAACAAACGTCATTCAGGCACTCGTCAGTCATCAAGACGTTGGGCATAGGAGAATGAGATGGGCAAACTACAAGAGGGGTGGTGGCCTAACCTCAAGAAGGTGTTCCAGACTGTCGGTGCCACTGCCGTAGTAATCATTGCTCTTTTTGGAGGCTACTACGCAGTCAATAACTTTGTCGATAAGAAGATCGAAAAGGCTGTTGCAGACGTGGATGCCAAAATCCAAGCGTCCGTCAACAGCGAGGAATTTGTCAAGAAGGCCCAGGCCGGCGTCAGACCCTTTCTTATCTTCGACGCGAGAGGCAAGGTGCTCATCGACCTCGGGGCACTCGAGTACATCGATCCTCCCGTTGTTGTTTCGACCGAAGGCAACCCGATTCCTGAAAAGGTCATTGTCACCCCTAAGGCTTACATGGCTCACGCACCATTGATAACCGGTATAGACCAAGTTGGCGCTGTTGCTAAAGCAACGCGTGGGCAAGGACTCAATTGGAAATACACATTCGAAGCGACGTACGTCATGACCGGTGATATCGACCCCGAGACCCAACTGCAGAAGCGGAGTCGTTTTAGACTTGAAATCTTGAAATAGGAGGAGTGAAACATGAGGCGTATTCTCGTAATCATTATGCTACTGGTGACAACAACTGTGTTCGCACAGGAGGACTATGATCTCGCAACATTCCTCATGAAGTCTACATTCAAGCTATCTGGGTCAGGTTCAGAGGGAACCTGTTTCATTATTGGTAGACCCATTAAAGATAATCCTAATCGTGCTCGCTATGTTCTTGTAACGGCTGCCCATGTGCTCGAAAGCATGAAGGATGACAAAGCTATCATCCATTTGCGCAAGAAGGAGAATGACACCTACAGGAGGATACAGTACCCCATTGCCATCCGGAATAAAGGAAAAGCCCTGTGGACAAAGCACTCGCAGGCGGATGTTGCAGCGATGTACGTATCTCTCCCAGAGGACATTGACATTGTCCTTCTTCCACTTAAGTTCCTCGCCTCGGACGACACCTTACGCAAGTTTGAAATACGGCCAGGCGATAGACTGTTTGCGTTAGGATTTCCTCTGGGGCAAGAGTCAAACGAAGCGGGCTTCCCGATCCTACGCACCGGAACCATTGCTAGCTATCCGATTTTGCCTACAAAGGAGACAAAGCATCTTCTCTTTGATTTTGAAGTCTTCAAGGGGAATAGCGGAGGACCCGTCTTCATGATAGAGAAGAACCGTTCCTACGGGAGAAGCATACACATTGGCACGCTTCGTTTCATTGTCGGCTTGGTCACGCAAGAGCGCTCAATGAGCATACATACCCGAACCCCCTACGAAGAGAAACGTGAGATCCACCCACTGAAACTCGGAGTCGTCGTTCATGCATCGCTCGTGAAGGAGACAATCGAGCAGCTTCCAAAAGAGTAGAATTGTGCCCAACAACCACATCCAGCATATTGTCGCTGGCGCGCCAAATGCTGATGTGAAACGTTAGGTTCATAATATATGAAAAATAAGACTTTTTCCCCGATATCCCTTTTAAGATGGATTGTTTTTCTTCCTGGAGCACTAGGAGCGGCGTGGCTTGCCTGGATACTAATAAATTTTTTGGGGAGATTTTCATTAGGCTATGTAGGCATTCAGTCAGATTCCTTTCTTGGTCAGTTTTACTTCAATACTGCCGGTCATGCAGCCATGGGTGCTGCTTTTGTATTTGTTGGTGCATACATTACTCCTTCTCACAGAAAAGTCGTTGCATACTGTTTTGCTGGCATAGGTTTAGTTATATCTGGATTTATGTTGTTCCCTTCAATCGCAGTTAAAAATTATTGGGCGATTTGGGGGAGCCTATGTGTAGTTTTGGGAATAGGAGCTGTTACATACTCGATATATCAAGGTGAAATAAAGACAGATTAATATGTTATTAAGGAGATAATATGTGCTTTGGAATTTAGGGATTCATATCATAGCCGGATTATTTGGGGCTAATATATTTACTTGGACTGGAGTGGGTATCATGACCTGCGTTATTATAACATGCGTCGTTCAAGGTATTGATATGTTCCGCATATACCATACTACAATGAAAAGAATTAATCAGCAGCCACCTGATATACTAATGGAGCAAAAGAAGGCTTTTAGAAAGCGGATGCTTATAACTTTTCCACAGCTATTTGTTATGAAGGTCATTGGATATGGCCTTATTACATTGGCAACAGCAAGCATTGTCCGAGCATTCTGAATAAAGAAAATAGAACCTAACAATCGCATGAAGCCAACCACCAATATCTATCCGATTTAGTATTTATTGAGGCTGCCGCATCAAGCCACTCTTGCACGCATTATACTCAGGTGGTGGTTGCTTATGCGAAACGTTATGTTCGATGATTTCAAATATCCTGGAGTTGCTTGCAAGAGCAACGGAGTTTTTTATAAAATGAAAAGTTAGAGATAATAAAATGGAATTAAAGATTGTTACTGTCGGTATGGTTCCCTTTTCAGAAGACCATCTAAAATACATATCTGAAAATATAGGAATTGAACCAAAAGAACTAATTAAGTTAGATTCCCAAACAAGGCTTACAATTAGAGGTAAAGATAAGGAATCGAAAATTAAAACAAGGGCAGAGAATGCCTTCGAGGAATTTAAAGGAGCTTTACAGGCAGAGCATATTATTGTAAATCCTCACGGGGAAGATGATAAAGAATCTTGGGAAAAGCGTACTTGGGGGGTGCAATTAGTCATTAAGCAATTTCAGGCTATAATAGAGAAATTTAAAGGACGGAAAATATTACTAGTGCTATGTGGTCCCTCCTGTGTAGGCAAAGGCCCATTAGAAGAGGTTTTCTTTACTGAGATTTTTGAACAGCAAAAACTTAATGTCGGAAAAGCTGTTATATATGTTGACATTAAGCAGCGTCCACCACGAAAAGGAGAATCAGAAGGTAATCCTTATCACTTCAGAAGACTTGATGAAATCAAGGAGATGATTAGCAAGGAACCTAAAAGATATATACAATACGATGTTCGTGGAGTTACACAAGTTCTTGACTTAAATGAGATAGGAAAATTACTTCACGAAAAGGATATCGTTTTCGTAGAAATATTCTATACAGCTATTCCTTCTCTTAGGAAATGGGCAAGTCAGTGAAGGAGAAAATGATCACAAAAGTTACAACTGTAGATGACTTTATTGATGGATATGCAAAGCGCAAACATAACAATTGCATTCAGTTGACCGCCAGGCCATTCGCTTTTCAAAGTTTTTTCTGTTTCCTTTTCAATGGTTTGCTGCAATCAACATCATCAGGAGGCGGCAACTGATGCAGATCGTTAGACTAAAATATATCACAATTGGAAGGTTAATTTATGGTTTTGGAAACCTATCAATGCAAAAAGTGCAAGTGTTTCGTGGCACAGGGCATCGACCGATGTCCAAACTGTGGGTCACGAAAGATAAAGAAAGTAATAATAAGCAATCAGTCTCCTGTTGATAATCCAACAGAAAGTCCAACAAAAAGGGGACTCTTTGTAAGGTTATTCAGGCGAAGGGTAAAGCCAAAAGATGCTCTAAGAGCACCATTGCCAAATAAAGGCCAAAAAGTAAATGAAGTAGCCTGGGAAAATATAGAAGTTTTCGTCAACGCAGCAGATAAAGGTGACACTGTCACTTTGCTATACATGATAAATCATAAAGGCATTGATGTGAATGCAAGAGATAGATATGGTTGGACAGCTCTGATAAAGGCTGCACAGAACGGCCACAAGATTGTAGTTGACGCATTATTAAACAAAGGCGCTGATGTGAATGCAACTAGCCAGTCTGGTGAAACAGCCTTAATGAGAGCGGCACAGAAAGGCCATAAAAGCATTGTAAAAGCCTTGCTTAACAAAAGTGCTGATGTGAATGCAGGAAAAAGAGGTAGCTGCACAGCTTTGATGAATGCGGCGTGGAACGGCCACAAAGATATATTGGTATCCTTGCTGAACAAATGTGCCGATGTAAATGCGAAAATGAAGGGTGGTGAGACTGCTTGGATGTTAGCGGCTGAGAGGGGTCATAACGATATACTAAAACTTTTTGCAAACAGCGGTGTTGATATACATAGAATGTATTTAACTGATAATGCATCTCTGGTTTTTGAGGCAGGAAATGGCCACAAGGATAAAGTGGAAGCCTTGCTGAGCAAAGGTGCTGATGTGAATGCAAGATACAATACAGGTCTAACTGCCTTGATGAATGCTGCACAGAATGGCCACAAGAGTGTAGTTGAAGTATTATTAAAACAAAGGTGCTAATGTAAACGCAAGAGGTAGGGATGATGTGACAGCCTTGATCAAGGCTTTGGAAAAAGGCCACAAAGATATAGTGGAAGCATTGCTAAACAAAGGCGCTAATGTGAATGCAAGAGAGCCTTTAAGTGCTAAGACTGCCTTGACTATAGCAACAGAAATAGGTCAAAAGGATATCGTTGAACTGCTCACAGAATGGGGAGCCACAGAATAAAACAATAAGGAAGATATACTTTTGTCAAGAATTTACAGTGGGTTTAGAAAATATTTAGAATTGAGGACACAAAGAATCGAACAAAAAGAACAAAAAAATAAAAAAGGACAGACTCTATTTTATTTGACAAATGAGTTTGTGAAATAGGGTCAAGTTTACACTTACTACACTTTAAATAAAATGAGACGGTACTATCTTTGCCTAACAATGGCATCAAGCTAATCGCCAAATTAGCCGTGCTTTTCAACATTTTTTCTGGCTTCCATTATACACGTCTTTTTGCTATCATACCCATAAGGTTGGCGGTAGCTTATGCCTGTCGTTAGGCTAACAGAAAGTGCCATGAACACTCAGCCTTTTTGTAACTTGAAACTATGTTGACTGACGTTAATTAGAGAGATAAATTATGGGAAAAGCTGAAGGAGAAGCAATCTCTGCCCTATGGCATGTAATATATAATGATAAGTGTACTTACAGTAAAGAACAACGGATAGAAGCGATCCGCTCTCTTGGTGCCTATCTAAGTAATGAGGAAGCAACTGGACACTTGCACTCTGTCATCCATGATGCCAATAAATACCCGGACGATTTGCGAATGGCAGCCATTCAAGTGCTCGGTAAGAGATAGATTGTGTTTTCTTACAATCGATGACCGCCTAACCTTCTATCTGAGAGGGTCGCAGGAAAAGTCTCCACACCAATCAGCAGAGCGGTTAGTACCATAAAACCATACAATCATAATATACTATAAAGGAAATAATTATGGCAATAGTATCAATGTTTTATGGAATTATCATTTCAATGTACTATTTTGATAAAAGAAAACACCATCTGCCACATATTCATGTCAAGTATCAAGAACAAGAAGCCGTAATATCAATACCGGAAGGTGAAATTTTAGAAGGAAATGTTAAGTCAAATAAAATGAAATTAATCCAAGCATGGATTGAAATTCATAAGGACGAACTAATAGCAGATTGGGAACTTGCAAGCCAAGGAAAAAATATTTTCAAAATTGATCCTTTAAAATAGGAGTTATTACAATGAATCCAAGAGTTAAAGATGTAAAGCCAAATCAAGACTATACAATTACTTTGACATTTGATAATAATGAAGTCAAAATTTTCGATATGAAACCATACTTAAATAAAGGTATTTTTGAAGAATTAAACGATATAAATTTATTTAACACAGTAAAACCATTCTTAGGAAGCATCCAATGGAAAAATGGTCAAGACTTGTGTCCTGATACCTTATATTTAGATAGTAAAAGCCTAACAAAGGTATCAAGCTAACCGCTTATTTGCTACGTATTTCAACATTTTTTTCAGACTGCCATTCTTTAGCCATTTTGCTATCATACTACTCAGGTAGCGGTAGCTTATACATAACGTTATAATCATAAGTTATGAATTTTATAGAATTTATAGAAAAATATCCCAAGAAATTAAAAGAGCCATTTACGTGGGTGATATTATTTATAGGTTTCGGGATTGGCTTTTACGTGAGATCATTAATGCTTTCAGACCTTCAAAATGAACTTGCTCTAAAGGAAGACAGAATAAAACAGTTGGAACAATTGAATGAACCATATAATAAATTGGACAAGGATCAAAAAAAATTTATTAAAGCATTAGTCAAATACTGTAAGACAAAAAATATTGCAAAAATTGTTATATCTAGGAATGGAAAGATATATAAAGATAATATCAATGTAATACATGAGTTCCTTGAAAAAGATCCAAATAGTTTTACTAGTAGTCAATTTGAGAGCTTTATTATGAGTTTACCAAAGGAATATGTATTTAATATTCCGGAAGCAAGATATGGTTCTCCATTTGTATTAAAACCAACAGATAAAGCAAAGAGAAAATTATAACATGTCACTGCACCAAACACCAAAAGCCATGCGGCTTTTGGTATCTGGTGAGCTATCCGTTATACGCCTAAGCGAACTCATGAGTAGGAGATAGCCGATTTTAAAAATGATATTTTGGAAAAACATTATTGCCCACCTGAAACGAAGGCTTTCGGGTGCTCAATTGATATTACGTAGAATTTGCTGGAAAATGAACTCGTAAAAAATAGTTCCAAAATTTTTCCCATCGATTACTTAAAATTAATGCTCTAAGATTTAAAACATTTTGTCCACCCTCTTTAGACCAACTCATTCCTGATTTTTTAGATCGAGAACCAATCAAATTTTTGCAGGCAGCCTCAACAACTCCGCTACCTATAGGAAGATTCTTTTGTTTATATTCAAAATAATTCATCCTTCTTTGGTTTTGTTGTAAATATTTTAATTCCTTTTCTATGTCAGAATTATCCCTAACAAGGCAACGTCGATATCGAACAGCTCTAATTGTTTTGGCAGCGCCATTTGGG
>MAYW01000068.1 GCA_001723765.1 Candidatus Scalindua rubra | reverse complement strand
AATCGCTCAATTTTAGGTTTTAGCTACAGTTTTTATAATTACAATCTTACGGTGTTTTGAAAATGTCTGATAATAATGTCCTTTCATATGACAGTGCTCCTGAAGACAAAAATCTCGATATCACACTTCGGCCAACAAGATTTCATGACTTCATAGGACAAAAGCTAATTAAAAAGAACCTGAGTATTTATATTGAAGCCTCAAAGAAAAGAGGTGACGTACTTGACCACATTTTATTTTCAGGTCCACAAGGATTAGGAAAGACGACACTTTCACAAATTATTGCAAATGAAACCAATGTTAACCTTAAAGCAACTTCGGGGCCAGTTATTGATAAACCCGGCGATTTGGCTGGAATACTAACTAACCTGAAGCATGGAGATATCTTTTTCATTGATGAAATTCACAGATTAAACAAAACCACAGAAGAATATCTTTATTCGGCAATGGAAGACTATTCCATTGATATATTGATAGACCAGGGACCTAACTCCAGATCTGTAAAGATTAATCTCCCTAATTTTACACTTATTGGTTCTACTACACGAGAAGGGTTATTGACATCTTCTTTTCGTGCTAGATTTGGAGTACTAGAAAGATTAGATTATTATCCGTGGGTTGAACTAAAAGAAATTGCCATAAAATCAGCCATAATCCTGGACATTGAAATTGATGAAAAAAGTGCTGAGATGATTGCAAAAAGTTCTAGAGGTACGCCGAGGATTGTAAACAGATTTATAAGACGCATTAGAGATGTTGCTCAGGTGAAAGGTAGCAATAAGATTACGGAAGCTATAGTAAAATTAGGTTTTAAAATGCTGGGTGTGGACAAAAATGGTGTTGGCAAAATGGACAAAAAAATATTACAGACGATTATTCAGCACGGCGGCGGACCAATTGGTTTGAAAACAATTGCGGTCTCCGTAAACGAACAGGAAGATACGATTGAGGAAGTTTATGAACCTTTCTTAATACAAAAAGGCTATTTAAGCAAAACACCTAGAGGGAGAATCGCAACACAACTGGCATATGAATACATGGGTCACGAGAGTCTTGCCCGGCAGAAAGACGATGTCGGGCTGGCAGGAAAGCAAAGTACCTTTTTTAATTAAATGGTTAATCTTTTATTACATATTTGTTGTGCAGGTTGTTTATGTGCTCCACTCGAAGAATTAAGGAAAGAAAATTTTCACGTTTATGGTTATTTTTATAATCCTAATATTCATCCTCTATTGGAGTTCAGAAAAAGACTCAAAGCGGTTCGCATATTCCAAGAAAGTGATCCTATAGATATAGATTATTGTGAGGAATATGGATTAAGGGAATATCTGAAAGAAGTTAATTATGAAGGAAATAGCAGATGTGAAGAGTGCTATAGATTAAGACTTAAGACTACAGCATGTTATGCAAAAGAAAAAGACTTTGATGCATTCTGTTCAACGTTACTTTTTAGCAAACAGCAAGATCATGAAAAAATTAAAAAGATAGGTGAACAAATATCAGAACAAATTGGTATACCTTTCGAATATAGAGACTACAGGCATCTATGTGAGTGTAGCCATGAGATTGCAAGAAAAAAAATGCTATATAGACAATCGTATTGTGGTTGCATTTTTAGTGAATACGAAAGATACAAAGATACAACGCGCAATTTATACGAAGGTTGGAAGTTAAAGGGAAATAAGACAAATAATACTTCTATAAAAGAGGAACATTCAAATTGTTCGTAGTTAACTCAAATATAAAATACGCTTTATTTGGCCTGTTTTTTGTTTTTTTATCAATCGCATTGCTCGTTTCGTGTTTAAGTATCAACAATAACGCCGAAGCAGTATTTAAGTATGATAAATATTTAAGTAAACCGCCTGATATTCGTGTATTGTTGCTAAAAGATGTAAAAGAAACTGAAATAGAAATTAACTACCCGTATAGTATTTCCGGCATGGATAACAATACGGTTTTAGATCGAGGGGCTAATTTACCCAAATCAACCGTTTCCTTAAAATCAGGAAAATTTCAGATAAAAACAATATCTTCTCATTCCACATCTAAAGCTTCTACTTATTATGTGAAAGCAAATGGAAAAATCATTATTACATCCCATGATAGTAATGGTTTTGTCAAATTAAATAAATCAAAGTACCGCGGCAAAATTATATTGCTCCCGCATAATAAGGATCGATTTTCTGCACTGGAAGAAATTGATATTGAAGAATACCTGCCCGGAGTCATCGAGAGTGAAATACCAACAAAATGGCAAGATGATGCAATACTCGCACAAGTAGTAGCAGCCAGGTCATATGCAATTTATCAAAGAAAAATCAAAAATAATGCCATATACCATATAGACAAACTAGACCTTGCTTACAATGGCTCTTACACATTTCAACCAAAGACAAAAGAAATAGTTGATAAATCCAGAGGAACTGTAATGGTGTATAACTGGGAACTTTTCCCGGGATATTTTCACAGCACATGTGGAGGCCATACGGAAGATATTAATCTGGTTTTTAAACTTAAGAGTATTACACCTTTAAGTGGCGTAGACTGCGGATATTGCAATAAATCTAAATACTATAATTGGAAAAAGAAATTTGGAAAAGGTGAGATTGAGAAAAAGCTAAATCGTGCTAAAACTAAGGTAAAAAAAATACATGATTTAGTTACTGAAGAAATCGGACCAGGTGGCCACTGTTCTATAATCAGGATTAAACATTCAAGAGGCACTAAAAGGATTAATGCAAACGAATTTCGGCTTATTCTCGGCCCAAATAAATTACGTAGTACAGCTTTTAAGATTAAAAATAATGGTAGTTCATTAATTTTTGAAGGCAAAGGTTGGGGCCATGGTGTTGGTTTATGTCAGTATGGAACACAAGACATGGCAAACTCCGGATTTAAATGGTCTGATATTTTAAAACACTATTATCCAGGAATGGATCTGGTAAAGATTTATTAAAAACCTAAATTGAGCGATTTATGTAGCCGCAACCTTCAGGTTGCGTAACTTACGTGAAATTGTCATAAAACCATTAAATGATGAAGAACGCAGGCTAAAGCCTGCGGCTACAACAATTTCATCAAATAAATCGCTCAACTTAGGTAAAAAATAGAATCTTTTTTGGAGGGTTTTTTGCATTTCAGGCTTCTGGCCTCTGATAAATATACAAACGCAAGGTGTGGGGAAATAATCACAAACCATGGTTTGATTGATACACCTGCTTTTATGCCTGTTGGTACACAGGCAACAGTAAAGACCTTAACACCTGATCAATTAAAAGATGCCAATGTGCCTGCACTACTTTGCAACGCCTATCATTTAAACTTAAGGCCCGGGGAAAATGTTATAAAGGAACTTGGCGGATTGCATAAATTTATGAAATGGGATAGAACCATAATCACCGACAGTGGTGGTTATCAAGTCTTCTCCCTGGCAGGTTTAACTTATATAACAGATGACGGTGTTGAATTTCAATCTCCAATAGATGGTTCCAAGAAGTTTGTAGGCCCCGAAAAGGTAATGGAAATACAACATTCCTTAGGGGCGGATATCATAATGGCTTTTGATGAGTGCCTACCTTATCCATGTGAAAAGGATAAGGCTGAACGATCCATGCATAGAACTATTAAATGGGCAAAACGTTGCCTTTGCGCCCATCAAAATGAAAGCCAGGCGCTATTTGCCATAATACAAGGAAGTGTTTTTAAGGATATTCGTGAAGAATGCGCAGATAGATTGGTAGAAATGGAATTTAACGGGTATTCTATAGGTGGCTTGAGTGTCGGTGAAGGAAGTTCACTAATGAATGAAGTACTTGAATATACAGCGCCACGGTTGCCAAAAGAAAAACCTCGTTACCTGATGGGGGTTGGATTCCTGTCAGATATTATGGATGGAATTGAACATGGAATCGATTTGTTTGATTGTGTAATTCCAACACGAAATGGCAGAAATGGCTGCGCTTTCACTACTGAAGGCAAATTAAAGATTCATAATAGCTGTTATAGGGTCGATAAAAGACCGCTTGAAGAAAATTGCAACTGTTATACTTGCAGGAATTTTTCAAGAGCTTACATAAGACATCTACTCGTCGCTAACGAAATCTTAGGCTTAAGTCTTATGTCTTTACATAATATTTATTTTTTTGAAGATATCATGCAGAAAGCAAGGCAATCAATAATTGAAGGTAGTTTTAAAGCCTTTAAATCTCAATATCTTTCACTGCATTAAATTTATTGTATAGGAATTTCCATTTTAACTGCTTATTACGCAAGAAGATACACCTTTGTCATTCTGAGTGAAGCGAAGAATCTCTCGTTAGTAAGCCAACGATGTTTCGTGAGGTTAGTGAGATTTCCATAAAGAGATTCTTCAGTCGTTCCTCCTTCAGAATGACATGTTGGCGAGCGAAATATGCCCGAGGGGCATTAAATTTAACGTTTATTTTAAATATCTTCTCAACTAGTTGAGGAAATCAATTTATTTTAACGCTTTCCCTCAATTTTTTGAGAACTTACATTTTTAACCTGGATTCATCACATTTTTTGAAGGAGGCTTAAAATGGATTTTTTAATGGAAGCAACAGGAAATAAAGGTTTTGGCGGTATGGGCCTTATGTTACCATTTATCCTTATGTTTGCAATTCTTTATTTGCTAATTATCAGACCCCAAAGAACGAAAGAAAGACACAGGAAAGAAATGATTGCAAATATAAGGAAACATGATCGAATAGTAACAGTTGGAGGTGTCCATGGTGTTGTAATATCAGTAAAAGAAAACGAAGTCATAGCTCGGGTAGATGATAAGAAAGACGTAAAATTAAAAATTGATAAAAGTGCTATAACATCTGTAACTGTACCACAAACTGAACAAGAAGAGATTGAAGAATAGTAAATCACAGAGTTAAGGAGAAAATTTATATGCCAAGGAATTTGAGATGGAAGATACCCGTAATCGTAATACTTGTTGCTATTGCCATAACAGCGTTATACCCACCGGCTGATAAGCCAATAAAAGTGGAGGAAATTAAAGAGATAGACGGCAAAATAGTTGACCGTTCAATAATAAAGCATTCTTCCTTTGGATTTTTGTATAGAAACCCAATAATCAGAGAAACGATTTTAAAGAAAGAGACTAAAGAGGACGGCTCAACTGAGGTTAATAAAAATGTCGAATACATCGCTCGAGGACAGATAAAACTTGGTCTCGATCTAAGGGGAGGCTCTGAACTTCTATACAAGATAAAGGCAGAAGAAAGTGAGTATCATCCTGGTCTAACAGACGAAATAATAGCATTGTTAGAAAAAAGGATAGACCCACAAGGTGTCTTAGAGTACAGACTACAGCAACAGGGCGTGCGAAGGATTCTCATACAAGTTCCGGGAGCAACCAAAAAAGAAACTGAAAGTCTAAAACAACGAATAACCAAACTCGGAAAGCTTGAGTTCAGACTGGCAGCCCCACCAGACAGCAGCGAATATAATGATGCCAAAGAGGGAAAACCAGTACCGGGCTTTTACAAACACTGGCTCAAGAAAAAGAAGGGAGAGGAAGGAAAGACGCAAGACTGGTTCCTGGTACGAAATAAGATTGAATTAACCGGCGAGCATCTTTCAAGGGTTTATCCTGATCGTAAAGACATTAAGGCCGTAATCGGATTTGAATTTGATCAAACAGGCAAGGCAAAATTCGGACGTTTGACCGAACGTAATATTGGAAAACCTATGGCAATAATTCTAGATGGAATTCTATATTCTGCGCCGACAATACGTGACAGAATTCCTGGTAAAGGAATCATTGAGGGTAATTTTACTCAAGACGAGGTTAATGACTTGATTGCTGTGATGCGTGCAGGTAGCCTTCCGGCAGACCTTGAATTAGAGATGGAAACCACAGTTGGTCCAAGTCTGGGAAAAGATTCAATTAAGAGAGGGCTTATTGCAGGTGTGATTGGTGGAATATTTATTATACTTTTTATGTGCATTTATTACATGGGTGCGGGCGCCGTGGCAAACTTTACCTTTATCCTCAATATAGTCATGGTCGTAGGCACCCTATCCATCCTGAATGCGACGCTTACACTTCCTGGCATTGCAGGTCTCGTATTAATGATTGGTATGGCGGTTGACGCAAATGTATTAATATTTGAAAGAATAAGAGAAGAAAAAGTTAAAGGTAAGGTAATAAGACTTGCCGTTAAAAATGGTTACGAAAGAGCCTTTACAACGATCGTAGACTCAAATCTAACTACCTTAATCACTGCGGTTATTCTATATGCTGTAGGAACAGGCCCTGTGAAAGGCTTTGCCATAGTCCTGATTGCAGGTCTTTTGATTAACATGTTTACGGCCGTATTTGTTACAAGAGTAATATTCGAGATATTCCTCGGTATAGGTTTTATGAGTAGATTCTCAATGTTACAATTTTTTAAAAAACCAAGGATGTCTTTTGTACTGTACCGACGTATAACTACAATTGGTTCACTTATCTTAATCATAATTGGTATTTCAGTATTTGTAGCGCGAGGTAAGGAAAATTATGATATAGATTTTACAGGGGGAACACTTATCCAGTTAAAGCTAAATAAACCAATACCTGTTGGTACTGTTCGAAATAAATTGGAAGTAACAGGATATCCTGATGCTGAAGTTCAGAGCATATGGTCAAGTAAAGACATAGCTAAAGCAACAAAAGATTCGACTGAATTTGGGATCAGGATTAAGAGTTTAAACAATGATAAAACCATCCAAAAAATTACGAATGACTTGAAAAATGTAATTGATGAAAAGTTGTTTAACAAAATCAACTTTAGCAATCCTTCAAATTTCCAATTAGTGTTGAATAAACCTGTAGACGAATATACAATCCAAAATTATTTAAAGGAGGCTGGCTACGGGCAGAGTGACATTCTCTCTATATACCCCGTTGGAAAAGTCGGCAAAAAATATTCAATCAATATTGCTGGATTAGCGCAGGACAAGTCTAGAACTGATACAATAAAAAACGTAACCTCTATTTTCTCAGGCCTTATTGAAATGTCATCAATAAAACCTCTTTTTGGTGACATAAAAGATGAACTACCAACCATAACAGATGCAGCAAGAGGGGCGCAATATAGAGCGCTTTCCACTATGAGTATAGACCTAAAAAAGGCTGTCGATCCCAATATTTTAGAAATAGAATTTGAGAAAGAAGGCTATAAGGATATTATGGTATCGACAAGGGGTGCATCTAGTGGAAAAACACTTTTTAGAAAGCTACAAATTTCTGGACCAAGACACATGCTGGAAACCATAAAACTACATGGAATAGCCTTAAACCTGCCCCCAATCGTGATAGTCGACAATTCATCGTTTCAGGTTGAGTTAAAGAAGGTTGCCGACGAAAAATCATTAAGGGAGGTATTATCTGGTTCAAAAGAATTAAAAAATTCAATCGGTGAAATAGCTGGAATCGATATAGCGTCTGAGGAGTACATAGTTAGTATGAAGGCATTAAATGCAGCAAAGATACAAGAAAAGATACGGGAAGATATTTTCAATACCTTCGAAGACCATCTTTACACAGAAAGTACAAATACACAACAATCAATCCTCGATCCATTTAAAAGAGTTGTTAGCATCGGTTCAACTGTTGCTGGTGAAATGAAAAGCAGGGCATTTCTTGCCCTATTCTTTGCATGCGGTGCAATTATTATTTATATATGGTTCAGATTTGGTGAGCTTAAATTTGGTGTATCCGCAGTAATAACTCTTGTCCATGACGTCTTAATTACTGTAGGGGCAGTTGCAATAGCCGACCACTTTGGAAATGTATTTGGAGACGTAAAAATAAATCTACCAATGATTGCTGCTTTCCTGACATTGATCGGTTATTCCCTAAATGATACTATTGTATTATTTGACCGTATTAGAGAAAACCTTGCCGGCAAAAACAAAAAAATAACCAAAGAGTTAATTGATTCCAGCATTAATCAGAACTTAAACAGAACTATTCTCACCTCTTTAACTACTTTCGGTGTTGTATCTGCTCTATACTTTATTGGAGGCACTGCTATTCATGGTTTTGCATTTGTCATGATGGTCGGAGTTGTAGTTGGAACATACTCTTCTATTTTTATCGCCAGTCCAATCTTGCTCGACTGGGATTTTGTCAAAAAGATCTTCAAAATAATTATCATTTGTATATTTTTTCCAATTTGGATTACAGTTAGACTTTCACGCAAAACACCAAAAGAAAGGAAATTAAAACCTTCTAGAGCATAATTAACCTTTTTAACTAAGAAAGGAGTAAATCTATGCGAAGAGATACACAAATCGGAATAATAGTTGGCGCAGTAATATTAGTAATTATTGGTGTGTTTCTTAGTACAAGGTCATCAGTAGAAAAACCAGAGACGCCTGAATTAATTTTATCGGAAAAAGACATTTCAAATTCAGAGATAGAAGAAATTGACATAAGCGAAATTATCAAGGAATCAAAAACTGAAACAGTAGAAAAAGCAACATCTGCGGAGGATTCAATAGAAAAGAGCCAGATAAAGGAAGAACTTGCAAAAGAAACCCTTGCTGAACAACCCGCTAAATATGAAACGCTTGTAGAAGGTAAATGGGAAGGGGTTGAAACTGAAGCTATTGAACCGGTAGAAGTAATTTCAGAAACACCTGTTGCAGAATCACCAATAGAACAGCAAACAGCATCTGTTGATATCCATGGTGAAACTATTCATAAGGTAAAATCGAATGACAACTTGTTTAAAATAGCAAGAGAATATTATGGTGACGAAGCAAAATGGAAAAGGATATATGAAGCAAATAAAGACAACATGTTAGATCCTGATGCCCTTTACATTGATCAAGAATTATTGATACCAGATATTACGCTTGTGAAGAAAGAAAAGGAAAGCCAAGTTTATGAAACCATTCCACTTGAAGAGAAACCAGATAAAGAAATATCTACAAGTGTGAGGACACACACGGTGGAACCCGGAGATACACTTTATAATCTTGCACGGAAATATTATGATGACCCTGTAATGTGGAAAAAAATTCTTGATGCTAATGAAGACACAATAGAAGATAAAAGTTTATTAAATACGGGCCAAACCCTTATTATTCCAGAATAATTAGTGTAGTAAGAAATAACAATAATCATTTAGATACGACTATAAATAGCTTGTCGTAAATAAACTAAAATACCTATCAGACGATACCACAAAATCAATATTTTAACCATAAAAGGATACAACATGAAGATAATCTCTACAAAAACCAATTATTTCCCCCTTAAACAATTATCTTTCTTTCTAATTTTTTTTCTATTCTTAAGTTTTAGTATTAATTCGACCAAAGCACATGCAAATGATAAGCAATATCCTATGTTTTTGCATGATCTTAAACATACAGGCCTCAGCCAATACAGAGGAACACAAACAAATGCAATAAAGTGGAGTATATTAACGGGTGGTGAGATATGGTCCTCTCCTATTATCGGCTCTGATAATACCATTTATGTTTCCAGTACAGATGGAAATCTTTTTGCATTCAATCCAGATGGAACAGTTAAATGGAATTATAAAACAGGAGGTGAGTTATTCAGCACCCCGGCCATCGATGCTGATGGAACCATTTATATAGGCGGTGTTAACAAGAAACTTTTAGCTATTAAGCCTAATGGCAAGATTAAGTGGGTTTACTTTGTTGGTTCTGACATACATTCTTCCCCTGCAATTAATAAAGATGGAACAATATACATAGGGGGATGGGATGGCAAACTTTATGCTATAAATAAAAACGGCACATTAAAATGGCATTATAGAACTGCATCTAATATATTATCCTCTTCCCCGGCCGTCGGTGATGATGGAACAGTATATATTGGCTCATGGGATGGACGTCTATACGCCATAAATTCAGACGGAAGAATCAAATGGAGTTTCATGACAAAAGCCAGGATTGATTCTTCTCCATCAATCAGTGATAAAGGTATTATATACTTTGGTTCAAACGATGGGACACTATATGCACTTGATTCTAACAAAACGGGAAAGTTAGTATGGAAATATATTATCGGTTCAAGGATACATTCAACTCCTACCATAAACTCAGATGGCACTATATATATTGGTGCAAAGGATGGGAAACTATACGCTTTCAATTCCAATGGAACGTTGAAATGGTCCTACGACACGGGCAATATCATTACATCATCCGCCACTATAAGTGTCGATGGAACAATTTTTGTAGGTTCATGGAATGGGAACTTATATGCCATCAACCCTGATGGAACTTTAAAATGGAAGCATACGTTATCAAAACCAATTCTTTCCACACCAGCTATCGACTCACAAGGAACCGTGTATATAGGATGTACAGACTGGAAGGTTTATGCATTTGGCAAAAAGATTGAATAACCATGCTCAAAATTAAGTAAAATTTTGAGCATCTGCAATCTTTTTTAAACTCGTAATAACTCCCTCAATATCCTCCATTGTATTAAAATAACCAGGACTTATCCTTATAGTTCCTTCTGGAAAAGTTCCGATCTCCTGATGTGTATATGGAGCACAATGCAAGCCTGGCCTTACGGCCATAGTAAATGTATTATCTAAAATAGCAGCAACCTCACCTGGTTTCATCCCGTTAATGTTTATGGACACGATTCCTATTCTATTTTCATCCATGCTACCATATATTTGAAATCTACCGTCTCGCTCTAATGCCCTTATTAGGCTCAATGCGAGCCTGCGTTCATGTTGCCTTATTGTGTCTATGCCCTCTTCAATACAAAACTCTATGCCTGTTTTCAAGCCAACTATCCCTACTGTATTTGGAGTTCCGCTCTCTAGTTTGAAAGGGAGAGTATCTGGCTGTGCAAGAGATTCAGGTTCAAATCCCGTACCACCTTCTCTCCAAGCCCGCAGTTTTACCCTCTCTCCAACGTACAATCCCCCACTCCCGGGTGGGCCAAACGGCCCCTTATGTCCCGTAAACGCCAGCATATCCATATGTTGTTTTTCAACATCAATATTGCAAACACCGGCGGTTTGCGCGGCATCTACCATAAATATAATATCGCCTTCACGGGCTATCTTTCCTATCTCTTCAATTGGCTGTATAGTTCCCAAAACATTTGAGGCATGAGTACAGACTATCAACCTTGTGTTTGGTCTTAAGGTTTTTCTTACGTCATCCGGATTAATAAATCCATCACCTGAACTATCCACCCTCGTTACAGTAATTAAATTTTCTTTTTCCAAACCCGTTAAAGGTCTTGAAACAGAGTTATGCTCAAGTTTACTCGTTATTACGTGGTCACCTTTGCATAACAACCCCTTTATGCCCATATTAATCGCATCTGTTGCATTGAAAGTAAAAATCATTCGATTAGGGTCTTTTATGCCAAAAAATCCAGCTAATACAATCCGCGTCTTTTCAATTTCCTGCTCTGCAACAACTGACATTCGATGTCCGGCACGTCCGGGATTTGCGCCTCTCTCTCTCAAGAACTTATCCATTGCCTCATAAACACATTCCGGCTTTGGAAACGTAGTTGCTGCGTTGTCTAAATATATCATTGTCGTTTATATCTAAATTGAGCGATTTTATATTGCACATTACTGTAGCCGCAGGCTTTAGCCTGCGTTTCTCATCATCTGATGGGTATATGGAAATTTCACATAAGTTACGCAACCTCAAGGTTGCGGCTACTCAAATCGCTCGATTTAGATTATAGAAAAGAAACATAAGGAAAGTTTACCTTAGTTAATATTGAAATCTACATACCTAAATATTTTGAATACAAACTTTTCGCAATGCTTAAATCATCTGTACCAGTAATTATGGCCCTTCCATCAGGAAATACCGTAAACTCATAATCCTTGACCTTAAATTTTAACATAAATACATTACTGCTTACGTCTGCTATAGACCTTAATCTTTGTGCTAATTCTTCCAAATTTAACCTTCCTACATTACGATGCATCACCTGTACTGCATTTCTACCACAAAGAATCGTAGTCAACACTCCATCTTTTGCCTCCAGGAATTCAAAATTATGGGATGTACAGGTTGAACACTTATTTAGTAATCTTAAATCTCCAACATCTAACTGCTTAAATTTTGTATCCCACACATCAATTTCAAGAAGTGTTTTATTCATAGATTCAAAATCTTTAGTTAAAATCTTAATGGCTTCTGTCACTTGAATCGATGCTATGATACTCGCAATTGGTCCGATAATCCCGGCAGTATCACATGTTGGAAATGTGCCTATTTGAGGCATAGTCTCAAAAACACACCTTAAACAAGGAGTTTTTGAAGGTATAATATTCATCGTCAACCCCCTGCTCCCTATACATGCCCCATATACCCATGGGATATTATTCTTTACACAAATATCATTAATCAAAAATCTTGTTTCAAAATTGTCAGTACCATCAAGAATTATATCAGCATCCTTAGTTAATTCTTCTATGTTAGTGTAATTAACATCAGTAACAATCCCCTCTATGTTTATCTTGGTATTAATCCTCCGAAGTTTTCTTTTAGCGGCTGTTGACTTGGGAAGATTTTCGGTAATATCATTTTCATCAAAAAGTATTTGTCTTTGTAAGTTACTCTCTTCTATGAAGTCTCTGTCAATAATCCCGAGGTGTCCGATACCTGCCCGGGTAAGATAGCTCGAAGAAACACTTCCAAGCGCCCCACAGCCTATTACGACAGCATAGCTGTCCATCAATTCCTTTTGATGCGCTTCTCCAATGTGTTGAAAAAGTACCTGACGTGAATATCTTTCAAGTGATTGATTCATAATATAGACAAAAAAAGCTTGCAGTTGTTTTTACTGCAAGCTTTTTTATAAAACGTATATCAGGAATAATAGTTTCTCTGTTTGCCAGTGATTATGATATTTCAAAGGCGTTTAAACACTCTGAATCTCCGGTAGCGATAGCCTTTTCCCTCGTATGCTTTATCTTTGCATTCACTCCTTCGCCGAATCCTGAAATCCACGAATTCACCATATCGCACATTGTCTCAAATGATGCGCCTGCATCTTTCCAGTACGGTTCATGAACGCAATCGGTATGATCCCATGTAGTACGACTGTCTGATTCATCCTGTATCTGAGCTCCCCTATCACAGGGCATCCCATCGCACAGGTAATGTTGCATAAGCTCAAAAGCCTTTGATGCTGTACAATCACCACTAACTTCTTTTTCCTCGAGTGCTCTTTTACCACATTCCACTCCATTATCATGGGCTGTCTGTATTACCAGCTCCTTTGCTTCATCACCATACTTTTCACAAAAAGCAGCAATTATGGCAGCTTCTCGAGTCTCTGCCTGAATGATCAGATTTTGTATGCCCTGATGGATTGGTGCATTTTCGAGTAATTCCTCAAGTGGCGTGTCCTGGTTGGAGAGTGGGTGTTTCTCGTAAACTGTGTTTAAAATTTCATCAGCCTCATGGCCATATTTTTCCTTCAATGCGTCTACAATACATGCTTCTCTTGCTTCCGTAGCCTTAATCTTATTGTGCATCCAATAATGCACAGGTCCTAGAACCAAACTCATTATTAACAACTCCTAAATTAATGTTAAAAAAAACGTGTTAAACAGCTTCAACTTCCTGAATTTCAGGGACATCTTTTTTAACCCTGACTTCTATTCCCTGTTTGAGCGTCATAAGGGCGCTAGGACATGTTCCACATGCTCCCTGCAGCCTCACCCTTACTACCCCATCTTCCACACCAACAAGCTCTACATTTCCACCATCTGCCATTAAAGCAGGCCTAATTGAATCTAAAGATTTTTCTACTCTTTCCTTCAGTTCTGACATTATCGGTACTCCTTCTAAATAACGTTTTTAACAAAAATAATTACACTTTAACTAATTAGAGAAATTTCCTGTAATGTATTTACTCGTCCTTCTTTTTGTTTATCGCCTCGTTCAGCTCTTCGATGATCTTATCAGGATCAATATTGTGCATCATAGCGCCAAAGGCTATGTCTTCCATCTTTGAACCGGGACAAGTAAAACAACCGGAACCAAAATATTTCTGGAAAACAGGCTCGGTTTCAGGATACTTCTGAAAAACTTCTCCAATACTTGATTTTTTTGTAATTTTAAAGTTTTCACTCATTTATTGTAACCTCACACTTATTCTTCATCATCCTTCGGTTTCCTTATACTTATTAAAATGTTAAAAACAAAAATTGCCACTCCTATAACATTCAACACACCGAAACCCTTGTAGATATAACCAAGACCCCACGTACTTACTAAACCAATTAAAGCAATATTCGCTAACCAAAAATGAACAACAGCCAGTTTCGGAAATGCCAACGGATTTCCATTAAATCTTGGTAAGATGTGATATCCAACACCATATATCATCATAGACATCCAACCCAACAGGTTTAAATGAACATGAGCATATTTTAATTGATGATATTCTATTCTTTTCGTAAACATTATAAGAGCGCCTATTATTGCGGCAATTAAGAAATATATTACACCTAAACGGATAAAATTTTTCGCTACAGGATCCAATATCCCCCCTTTTTCTATAAATATAACGTAAAGTTAAAATTACAAAATATCTCAAATTCAGACTTTTGTCAATAAAAAAATAACACCCAAAAGAGTGCATTTTTTTGTTTGATTAATTACTATTTTTTTTATAGACTAATCTTTATTAGTCTTAACTTAATGCCAAATAGCTATGTCAACCATACTCAATCCAATTCAATACATCTTTGTAGCAACAATCCTGTTATATCTCTTAGATTCCATATGGGAGATAGGTTCTATATTCCGAAGTTTCAGCAAAAGGTTAGCCAGTTGCTTTATTCTGGCAGGTTTAACACTCCATTGCGCATTCCTTTTAATCATAAGTATAAGATCTGGCACTCTACCAATATCCACCCTGTTTGAGTCATCTATCTTCTATCTTTCTCTAATTGTTTTAGTTTCTGTAATACTCAAATACATATATAAATTATCATCCATTACTATCTTTGTAATGCCAATTGTTACTGGATTCTCTATTGCCGCATTTGCACTCGTAAGCAATGATCTAACTCTAACTTATGATTTAAAGAAATTCTGGCTGTTTGCCCACATAATCCCAATTTTCCTGGGCTATGCCGCTTTTACGGTTTCTTTTATATTAAGCGTCATGTACCTGACACAAGAGAGGCAATTAAAGAAAAAGGCATTTGGTCCTCTTTTCGAGAGTTTACCTTCTCTTGAAACCCTGGATACACTAATGTGGAAAACGGTTACGTTCGGTTTTCCTCTTCTGACGATCGGTCTCGTCTCAGGTACTATATGGGCAAAGACATCCAATATCTTAGGTGAACTCTGGTATTTGGATTCAAAAGTATTATTAGGAGCTCTCACATGGCTCATTTATGCTGCACTCTTACACTTAAGACTGGGAGCCTCCTTTCATGGAACAAAGGTAGCGTGTGTTACAATAGGAGGTTTTATCATTGTAATCCTTACCTTTATCGGCCCATTCCTGATGGGGTCTAAACATGCTTATGATAAGGTTTCATTAAAACTCGAGCAGAAGACGCCATCAGACAAAGCTGAGCTTAGCTCACGTGATGTTAACATAGCAAAAGTTAAATTTTAGAAACAAACAATACTATGAACTTACACACTATTGGCCTTAATCATAAATCTGCACCTGTAGAGATAAGGGAAAAGCTTGCCTTTAACACTTCTGCAATACCAATAGCTTTATCCTCACTCACGCAGTCCTTTCCTTCATCAGAAGCAGTCATACTATCAACCTGTAATCGTGTTGAAGTTTATAGCACGTCACCTGACAATAGTCTTAATAAGGAATCTTTACTAGACTTCTTTTCAGCATTTCATGATTTGCCAAAAGAAAGATTTTCTGACCATATGTATCACTATCAAAACATGAATGCTGTCAGACATTTGTTCTTTGTTACCTCCAGTCTTGATTCAATGGTAGTAGGCGAATCTCAAATCCTTTCTCAGGTAAAGGAAGCGTATATGACCGCAACTTCTCAGGAAACAACGGGTAACATTTTAAATCAACTCTTTCAACGTGCCCTGAACGTTGCCAAGGACATACATACAAGGACAAACATTAGCAAAGGTAAAGTATCCATAAGCTCGGTAGCCGTGGAATTTGCCGTTAAAATATTCAAAGAATTTTCAGATAAGACAGTATTCATTATTGGTGCTGGAGAGATGTGTGAACTCGTCTTAAGGCATTTAGTAGAGCGCGGTGCAAAGACTGCAATAGTTGCAAACCGAAACTACGACAAGGCAAAAGCCCTTGCGGAAGAATATGATGGAAAGGCAATAAATTACGATTCAATTGAAGATTATCTTCCTCAGGCCGATATCATTATCAGTTCTACCGCTGCCCCCCATTACGTAATCCATACACAACATATAAAGAATGCCATAAAGGTACGCAGGGGAAACCCCATATTTCTGGTAGACATTGCCGTACCCCGTGACATAAATCCCGAAATAGCAAAGATCGACAATGTTTATCTGTATAATATTGACGATCTGCAAACCATAGTAAACAATAACATAGATGATAGAGAAAAAGAACTCAACAAATGTCAGGATATCATCAACAACGAAGTAGAAAAATTTATGGCATGGTTTGAAGAATTGAAGATTGGACCTGCCATTACTCAACTAAGAAATCATTTCCATGAAATAGGTGAAAAGGAACTTGAAAGACTAAGGCCAAAATTAGGAGATATTGCACACGAAGAATGGGATCATATAGTTCATTCAATGCAGCGAACACTCAATAAAATCCTCCACAAACCCGCCAAGGTAGGAAAAGAAAAAGCGAAAAACGGGGGTGGTTACCAATATGTAGAAACCATAAAACACCTGTTTGGTATCCACCACCGTGACGATTCTAAGAAATAAACCTTATGTGATTATGCACGAACAGTATGCCCCGAAAGACATTGCCCGCCCGACCTTGCCGTTCGGACGGGTCCGGCGGGCGTTCGGGTGGAAACGCTTGTCATTTTTACCCGTCAGTCTTTGTGGTGGGCCCGATTCCCCACCACCCGACGGGCAGGGATCGGGAATCTAGTAGCCGCAACCTTCAGGTTGCGTAACTTTAAGAGCCTGTGCATAACGTCGTCCCGAACCCATCGCCCCCTGTCATTCTGAGTGACCTGCGGGAGCGAAGAATCTAATACTTACAAAAGATTACCTGCCTATCGTCAGGCAGGCATAATCGACATTCCTTATTCTTAGCCTGTTCCAATTCTCTTTCTGGTGACTGTTATCTGGACACTGGCCACTGTTAAAGTCCCTTTTTAATCAGGTCATTATCAGATTCCAGGTGCCAGTTTCCAGACATCAGTAAAGTTTTTAATCCTTTATCTGGCTTAAACTATATAAATATCCTCATCTTCAGTAACTTTTCCGCTACCGAATACGTGTATTGAGCCCTTACATGCATTACATAATTTGTATATTCGTATATTATCTTCCTCTGTATCTATTACAGAGGAAAGTCTATTCTTCATTTTCTCAAGTATCTTATCTTCCAGATTACATTCAAATACGCTGTACTGTACCCTTGTACCGTAGTCCTTCATGGTCTTTGCCACACGGTTTCTCCTTTTATCGTCCTTTATGTCATATGCAACAACCGTAAACATATTTATATTGGGCAGACACGTGGGTCTGCCCCTACATTGTAATTCGATCAATCTTTTAATAAATATGGTTCGTAGGGTTCATCTTTTAATATGGTATCCATCAGTTTATGTGATTGCAGCCTGAAGAGACTACGATAAGACTTTTTCCCAGGGCTAATATTAGTTTCAATTTCCTTGTTCATGTATTGCTCAAACTGTGTAAAGCAAACTTTTTTCGCTTCATCATTAAGGAAGATGCCTTCTTCACTTTTGTCCTCAAAGTCATCTTCCTTTAATATCTGATTATTTATAAGGTACAAGGTAAGCCTGTCAATTATGGGATGTCTAATTTCTTCCACCATATCAAGTGCAAGTGACGGCCTGCCATAATCCACGCCATGAAGGTAACCAATATACGGCTCAAAACCAATTGCACAAGCAATAGAAAGCATCTCATTTGTAATGAGTATATAGCCAAAACTTAAGAGTGCGTTTACCGGGTCTCGTGCAGGGCGCCTCTGACGCTTTTCAAACTGAAGCTCACGTCTGAACATCTTACCGTATGCACGGAAATATACAGACGCGGCAATACCTTCGACCCCCATAAGCGATTTAATAGACTCTTTACTTTCTACATTCCTCATACAGTCATCAAGCCGCTTTTTACTTTCTTCCAGATCAATCTCAGGATGATTACGCGCATAACGCATTAAGATTGTTCTCGAATTTGAAATCTTGGCACTAATAATTGACTTTGCAATCTTGAGTCTGAAATCATCGTCCTGATATCTTTCATACTGCTTCAACCTCAGGTATACATTTTTAGATTCTATTGGTGAAAGCCTTCCTTTTAACCTTCCCTGCATAGTCAGGAAGCTAGTCTCTATACCGTTACCAAGGAGAAAGGCTATTGCCTGAGTCGTTATCTGCACGTTGCCGAATATGAGAACCCTGTCGACCTTAAATTCTGGGACTTCAAGGAGTGTTTTATTATCTTTCTCAACTATAAGTCTTCTTGACTTCTTTCCAAGTTTTGAACCCTGCTCTGTAAGGTATAGTGTAGCCATAATTTGTAGGGGTAATTCATGAATTGCCCCTACGTGGGTTTGCCATATATTATTTCATCAATTTGATTCCAATTAGTGTTGTTTGTTTTATCGTAAATATGATTAGGATTTTCTCTATCAAATTGCCATTGTAAGGGATTGTTTATGATATATTCTCGGATATGATTTAATTCATTTTCATTTCTAACGATGTGTTCATAATAGTTCCTTTGCCAGAAACGTTTATTAAAAGGTTTCCAATTTGCATTTTTTACATTCCTGATATATTCATTTGTCGTCATTGTTTTAAACCATTGCATAACCCTATGTAGGGGCGAACCCGTGTGTTCGCCCATATTATCAGGGCAGACACGTGGGTCTGCCCCTACGTCGGGTGGTTGTTTTATTATGATTATCCCATGCATATGGTTGGGCATTATAATATATTCATCTAACATGATCGTGGGAAACTTCTCTGGGAATTTTGACCACCATTTTTCAACCATCACCCCTGCATCATTCAAAACCATTTTATCATTTGTTATTTCACCAAATAAATGCAATCTATCCTGAACGCATATAGTCACATAATATACCCCTGTCTGTGAATAATCATATCCCTTCAATCGAATAGAACTACGTTTGTGTTTCATTAATTTTTTTTGCGAAGCAAAACCAAGAAGTTAGCGACGTTAGGAACTAAGTTCTCATATTTCTAAAACAGGAAATTGAGGTAAGTCCTCCTTCTTTGTTTCAGAAAAACTTAATATTATATTGAGAAGCCTTTCGTATGTTTCAGGTCTTACAGAATCAAATCCATGAGCAAGTATTGAACTATTTCGGATAGCGAGTAAACCCCTAATTTCCTTCTCATAAACTGTAAAGAAAGAATTGCCTAAATGATCGTTTAATTTTTCCAAGAGAAGATACGAAGCAAACATTCCAAGCTTAATCCTGTTTTCCCTATTATCTTTATACTTAGTAATGTAGTCATTCCTAATGCTTTCCGGTATCTGTACATCCTTAACATTAGTACTGTTTATTTGATAAGCTGATTGAAGCCTGTAATGTGCGATTGCCTCTATAACACGGTATAATCGTGCAACAGCATCATCATATTTATTTTCAAGTTCCGCTCTCCTCATGGCATTAGCTATCAGGTCATAATGTTTTAATTCATCATTGCCCTTTAACTTATCAAGGAAGTCTATATTCTGGATTAGTACTGTAACAAGGTTGTCTACCTTCTTGTCACCTATGGAATACGTCTTAATTATGTCTCTGCATGAATATAATATGTTACGAGCTTCATTGTGTTTAAACTGATCCCATAAATTATAACCGTCAGACATTTTCTTCATTATCTTAATAAAGGGTTTATGATTTATATTCACTTTTCCTTCTATTTTGTCAAATATAGCAGATGCTGCAGCATATCTACCCTTATTGAAGAGGATCGAGGCTTCCTTTCTTGACATAAAAGCGATCTCATTCCAAGGGTTCTCAAAAAAACACATCTTTTCTTTCCCGTTTAATACAACGCCCACACCATCTTTTGACCTCTCTACACCACCTACGTATGCATAACCCGTTGAAACCTCAACTGTTGCTAAAGTAATTGCTACAGACATAGTCTTTGTCCCTCCAGTATAATCCACGACTAGCTCATCATTATTTATACCCCATTTTTGCAAGATTGATGGCAGCCTATCCGTAATCTCTCTATAACATTCTGACAAGCCTTCCGCATTTGGGGTTATAATCCAGTCCCAGTGTCTTGGTTGAAAGTCAAGATTTGGTAATATTTCTTTTTCAGTGCTATCCTTAGTAGCTTCTGAAACGAAAAAACAGATATACTCTGGTCTCTGTTGGTTAAGGCTAACAACGACAGGTTTTGGACTACCACCGACAGAGATAAGGATTGCTTTTGGGGTTGGTTGAATCATACATAAACCTTATCTAATAAATTTCATTAGAAATCCCTGTTATCATTAACAGGATTTCTATACCTTCTTTTAATATCTGATCTACAAATAAATCATCTCTTGTAAAATCTTCAGGTTTGAATGGATGTGGTTCAATCCTGGAGTCTACCTTAATAATAAAAGGATTAATCCTTTTACAGTCGTAAAATGCAATACCAGTAAAATCTCTGGACACCAATACAATATCTAAATCACTCCATTCATTTTGCTTCCCCTTTGCGTACGAATAAAATCACTTTATCCAAACGTATTCCTTCTTCTTTAACCAAGCTTAAAAACTTTCTTATTTTCTCAATTATTTCATCTGGGATAGTAACCATTGATACATTTCCCTAATTTTATTAAATTGTTCATTGGTAAATTCTGATGTGCATAGTTTCTGAAATTTAAACTTAGTGTCAATTCATGTAATAGTGTATAATTTTAAACTGGTTTCTTTCACTATAGTCTTGAAATGTCTATCCAAAGACAAAAGTTTTACATTATATGAATTGGCAGTTGCAGAGATGTAACAGTCAGAAAGTCCTATCGTCTTTCCTTTTTGACGTAGTAGATAAGATAATTCTCCTGCCCTTTTCCACAATTCTATATTTTCTGGAAGAAACTCAAATACATACAAAAATTCCTTCAAGACCCCAAATTCCTTTCTGGACTTTGCGCCTTGCAATAGCTCAGCAAGTATAACTCCTATACAGCAAACTTTATCGTTATCAATTAATTCCAGGATAACTTTATAATAGGGTTGCTTTTTATTAAAAAACTCGATCCATGATGATGTATCTACCAGAACCTTATCCGAATCTTTCATCTTCATGTCTTAGTTTATTTGCTGATTTTGTGAATTCCATCCTGCCAGCCATAGCCTTTATTTTTTTAATCTTTTTGTTTCGTATTTCGTCTTTAATTGCCATTATAACAGCTTCTGTTTTGCTTTTTGCATTTAACTCTGACATCAATTCATCTAACAGGGAATTGGGTAATGTTATGGTTGCTCTTGACATAGAAATACCTCCATAATTTATGGCTTTTATAACCATAATTATTCTATAAATAATTATGGCAGATTCAAGTTAATTTTCTTTTTCTCTATTATGTCTATTTCATCATTCTCGTTTCTCGCATTGATAAATACTGCAGGGTCATTCTCAGATGCCAGATACCAGTTTCCAGATATCAGCTAACTTTACAGAACGAGTCTGCTTTTCGTTCCATCGTAATAAGCTTTGCAAAAATATGCTCATACTTTTCGTCCAACATTTTAAATGTTTCATTGTTAATATATTTGCACTTCAATGCAAACTCCAACCATGTTTGTGTTTCTGCCGCTTCTTGCTCTGCATCTGTTAATTTATTAACAAATACAGCTTTATATCTACGTTTTCTCCAGCCTTCTGCAAGATTAACACATACTGATCTTGACGACCTACGTATTTGGTCGGTTAAGGAATATATCTCCTCCTTCGGGAAGCTTTTCGATATCTCAAATATTTCCATTGCAGATTCAAACGCCAACTTATAAACCTCTAAATCGCTCACACTATTTATCCTTTTCATCCTTCATCTCTCCTCCCCTCATCCCTCGTCTCACGGTCGCAATCCCCTTTCAATCAGGTCGGCCCTTCGGAGACAAAGATAAAGGGATGAGTGAAAGAGTTTTATCTCTTCTCTTCCAATTTGTTTATCATACTTGTCAGCATAGCCCTTATCTCTTCGCAGATTTCCTCTCTCTGGTTGAATGAATCTATTGATATGTAATTAAGCCTTTTTAGTTTTTCATACCAATCTATACTTTCATTGGCAGACCCTCTTGATGGGTGCTCAATTGATATTACGTAGAATTTGCTGGAAAATGAACTCGTAAAAAATAGTTCCAAAATTTTTCCCATCGATTACTTAAAATTAATGCTCTAAGATTTAAAACATTTTGTCCACCCTCTTTAGACCAACTCATTCCTGATTTTTTTAGACGAGAACCAATCAAATTTTTGCAGGCAGCCTCAACAACTCCGCTACCTATAGGAAGATTCTTTTGTTTATATTCAAAATAATTCATCCTTCTTTGGTTTTGTTGTAAATATTTTAATTCCTTTTCTATGTCAGAATTATCCCTAACAAGGCAACGTCGATATCGAACAGCTCTAATTGTTTTGGCAGCGCCATTTGGG
>MAYW01000067.1 GCA_001723765.1 Candidatus Scalindua rubra | reverse complement strand
TTTTCAAGCTTATTTGGACGAATTCTCTTATCGCTTTAACAGAAGGTTTTGGGAGGGGCAACTTTTTTAATCGATTACTGGCTGCTTGCCTAGGTTGCCCTCCAACGACCTATGGTGAGCTAACTCAATAGTCATATAATTATTTGCTTAACATAACATTATCATATGCTTATACGAACAAAAGAGCCAAATCTTTCAAGGATCATGCAATGGATACAGACCGCTTATAGTATTTATTACAATCGTGAGCATAAACGTAGTGGTCACCTATTTCAGGGGAGATACAAGAGCATTGTTGTTGGAGAAGAATCTTATTGGCATATGTTAAGTTTCTATATACACTTAAATCCACTAAGAGCTGGTATAATTGAGAAACTGAGTAAGTATAAGTGGAGCAGCTATCACGATTATGTTAGTACCAGGAAAGTACATAAATGGGTAAATAGTGAAGCTGTATTGGATAGTTTCGGTAGAAACAAACAAGATTCGAGAAAAGAATATAGGAAATTAATTCGGGAAGTATCCGGTAAGGAAAAGGATTTTCTGGCTGATGTAAGGTATGGAATGATCCTGGGAGGTGACAAGTTTGTGAGTTGGGTGCAAAAGAAATTTATAGATCGAAAAGAGAAAAATGACGAAGACTTACCACAAAAAAGAGAATAAGTGATGATGGGATGATTACCAGGGTAATAGATGAGGTAATACGTAATTATAAAATGGAAAAGTCAACGTTATTACAAAGAAAGAGGCATATATCGTTTGAAGCCAGAGATGTTGGTATGTATATATTAAAAATGTATACAGGGTTGAAGAATAAAGCGATTGGAGAGATATTTGGAGTAAGTTTAAGCGCAGTGAATAAAGCGGCTTTGCGTGTAAGTATACAAAGAAGAAAACAAAAAGGTCTTGGGGAGAGAATAGAGAAGATTGCGTATTCTGCTTTCAAGGTCTGACCCTTTTTCCCTCTCAAGGTCTGGCCCTTTTTCTCCTCTCCTTACAATGCCGTAATCCTGTATCGATCCGATTTAGAAGAACGTGCTCCGCATGTGGTAACTGTTCTAAAAAAGATCGAGAACAAAATCCCTGAGTCAGAAATGATCAAAATGAATTCTCGTGCCGACCTGGAAATGGTACCGGAAAACCAGATAGCTGCAGACTTCTTATCAGAAAGTTTATCTCTGGAAGCTGAATCTTATGAGGACACTGCAATTGGCCGCCTATTACGCCATACCACAGAACATCTTTATTTAGTCGCAATTTCATTATCAGCAGCCATTCTAATCTCAATACCACTGGGTATCGTTTCTGCAAAGCGATCAAAATTGGGACAAATTATCCTGGGCATTGTTGGTGTTATACAGACCATTCCTTCACTGGCCCTTCTTGTCTTTATGATTCCGTTACTGGGTATAGGTGGACCTCCAGCAATTACGGCACTTTTTCTCTATAGTCTCCTGCCAATTGTACGGAATACATACACCGGTCTTCACGATATTCGTCCACATATTCGAGAGTCTGCAGAAGCGCTTGGACTTCCACCTGGAGCAAGGTTGAGATTAGTGGAATTGCCAATGGTGTCGCGATCTATCTTGGCAGGCATCAAGACCTCGGCTGTGATTAATGTGGGAACGGCAACATTAGGTGCACTTATAGGTGCTGGTGGTTATGGGCAACTAATTCTCACCGGTATTCGATTAGATAATATATCACTTATCCTACAGGGAGCTGTACCGGCAGCCGTACTTGCCCTGATAGTACAAGGTAGTTTTGAGGCCCTGGAGAGATTTTTTGTACCAAAAGGCTTGCGTTTGAAACCTACGGCTTGAGTTTTCATAGAAAGTAATTTTCTCCTGTAGGAGCAGCATCTTGCTGAGATATTTCGCGGCTAAAAACCACTCTTACAAATTGGTTATTGCTTTACACAACCGAAAACTACTTAGCTGCTTAGCACTATAAAGTCGATAAAAAATTTAAGATTTCTCAGTTTTTTAAATGGGCATACTATAGAAAATTTTATTTGCTAAGACATTTTTAAGAACATGGTTTACCCGCCAAAAAGCACGTTGCCCATCCGGATAGATCCGTTTGCTAACCCAACATGCATTCTGGAGGTGAAGGGGAGGAGCAGGTACAATATTTAATGATAAAGTTAGGTAAAGCACTCCTGATAACTCTGTAAAAATAAAATCAGGAAAAAACAAATTCTATCATAAACACGTCAAGTACTTTATTTGTTTTATGTTAGCGATTACGAAACTTGATTGAAATCAGACACATAAGAAACAGGCTCCCTACATCACGCCTTTGACAAATACAGCTTAATTAGTATAATTAATTGATAATCGTACTCATGTTATGTTCAGCACAGAAGTCCCTGAAAGTGAACTTGAGTATGAAGTATCTATGTCCCTGGATACTATAGAACAAGCCTATGTTAATTATCACTTTTGCCAGCGTTATCCAAAGTTCGAGGTGACATTAAACAGGTTTTATAAGGAGTATCTTTTAAGAAGGAGAAAAGAAAAATGTATGAATTCAGAGTAACGGTAGGTATGGAAAGAGGAGGAGAACAGGTATTCATTGTCAATGCAGATGCAGAGAACGAACAAGCAGCAGAGGACCAGATAAGGTATTTAGTAGAAAATAGTTTGGAAGTGCTAAGCATATCAGAGATAAAGATGGGCGGTTAAAATAAGACATTACTAACAAGCTTATTCCTAATAAGTTTTTTATTTGAATAAAAAAAACATTTTCTTAACTGGCGCTCCTTCTTCGGGAAAAACTACCGTAATCAAAAAAGTAATTGAAAACCTGAATCATCCCGCTAATGGATTTTATACAGAAGAAGAGAGACTAGATGGTAAAAGAGTTGGCTTTTTAATGAAGACCCTTGATGGCAGAAAGGGTTATCTTGCTCATCAGGATATCAAGTCTGATTTTCATATAAGAAGATATGGGGTAAGTATTGAAAATATTGAAACCATTGCGGTACCTTCAATCACTCCCATAAAGAGTAATATCATAATACTCGATGAAATTGGAAAGATGGAATGTTTTTCCAGGGCCTTCAAACAAGCAGCTACCAATGCCCTTGATGCATCAAATATCGTTATAGGCACAATTACGTTTGGTGGAGACGATTTTATCCTGGAAATAAAGAATAGGGAAGATGTCGAAATAAATGAAGTAACAATGGACAACAGGAATTCACTGCCAGACTTAATATTGGAAAAAAATTCAAATCTCTTGAATACTTAAATAAAACCAGTTGCTGCATCATGTTTATCAGAAATAGATTTAATTAGCTCATTGGAATTGTCAAAAAAATTTAATATTTACGCTTACGATGCTTACGTAATTTCGTGTGCCATAAAACACAATTGTCCTGTTCTTACTTTGGATAGGGTATTATTAAGGGTATTAAAACAAGCAGGTGCAAAAGTTATGGAGGTTTAGATAATGAACGTTTATACTTTTTCGGAAGCCAGACAAAAATTGGCAAATCTTTTAGAACGTGCCAGCAAAGATGGTGAAGTTCAGATCAAACGGCGAGATGGCCAAAGATTTGTTGTCAAGCCCCTTCAATCTAAAAAATCACCGTTAGAAGTACAAATCATTAATTTGAATATATCAACGAAAGATATTGTGAGTATAGTGCGAGAAATGCGCGAAAGACATTAACTTTAGTAAACAGTATAAGGTTGTATATTCGGTCGAACGACAAATTGTTACTGTATTTGTACTTGAAATAACTCCACATCAGTATTAGGAGGATTTATGAAATCTCGTTCTGTGCATGATTATGTTGCGGCAGAGGCACATGCCTCATTGACAACTGGTGAAGTTATCCGAATGCTTCGTGAATTAAAAGGATGGACATAAAAAGTATTGGCCAAACGCTCTGATATAAGTATTACCAACTTGAGTTTACTGGAAAATGAGAAGATCGATATCGGAAAGAAACGTGCCGAGCAACTCGCAAAAGCTTTTGATGTGCATCCGGCTATTATTATGTTTCCAGAGTAGAAAATCGGGGGACACCATACCTATTTATTTGACATATTAGACTGAGAAAATCGGGGGACACCAGAGAAAATCGGGGGACACCATACCTATTTATTTGACATATTAGACTGTAAAAAGAAAATAAATCTTAGGAGCAGGCATTCGTAATTCAATTATAAATATGGAAAAGCCTAACTGTAGGAATGAAGCTAACCGCCAATTCACATGTGGTTTCAATATTTTTTTCTGGTTTCCGTTCTGCACGTCTTTTTGCTATCATATCCTTCAGGTGAGCGAACAAGTTATCAAAATATTGTATAATTACAACAAATGAGCAAGTATGAAATAATTATTTATTGGAGCGAAGAAGACGAGGCTTTTATTGCTGAGGTTCCAGAGTTGCCTGGATGTGCAGCAGATGGAGCTACATATCAGGAAGCCATAACCAATGTTGAAGTTATTATTCAAGAGTGGATAAAGACCGCAAAAGAACTTGGACGTCCAATTCCTAAGCCTAAAGGTAGATTAGTTTTTGCATGAAAATAAAGAAAAGCCTAACAATTGCATGAAGCTAACCACAATATCATTTGCATTTTAATATTTATCGAGGCTTCTGCTTAGATCGTCTTTGCTATCCGTTCGCACAAGTGGTGGTGGCTTATGCGAATCGTTAAATATGAATATAGATATGAAACCATTAATTGATGCAAGACTAAGATATATAATAAAGGTAAATATAAATACCGACCCAAAAGAACTTATTGAAGTGATTGAAGAACTATGTAGGAGACCAGAAATAAAAGAGGAGAAGGTTCATAAGAACCAAAAACAAACAAAAATAATGACTTTTTATTTGCAGTTTCTCTATTTTTTCCAACACTCTTAAGGTTTCTTATTAATGAGCTTGAGTAATGCATACAGTGAGCTATTATAAGGCGTAGGTATCCCAAGTTTCTTTCCATTTGTTACAACCACTCCATTTATTGCATCAATCTCAAGGGGTTTACTTTTTAATAAATCCTGGAGTGTTGATGTCCGTATTTCTCGAGATCTTTCTGGTACTACTAAATATTCTTCGATTACGCGTTCATCTAAATTATGACCGATTCCTTTGGCAATATTCAATACCTCCATCATAGTTAAACGTATAAGCTCTCTGGTTTCCTCACACTCCATTATCTCCTGTAAGTTAGACCTCGTAATAGCGCTGACAGAGTTAAAAGCAGCATTCCAGACAAGCTTTTTCCATAACTCTTTTTGTATATCATTGGAGATAGAACAGGGAATATTGACCTTCTTAAATATTTCGGCAATCTTGCGGACCCTATCTGATATTCTTCCATCTAGTTCTCCTATGATGATCTTCCCGGCGGTATAATGACATATCTCCCATGATTTGTTTACCTCAGAGCATATAAAGACTGCTCCACCAAGTACTTTATTTTTACCTACTACTCTTGCTATCCTTTCTTCATTATCAATCCCGTTTTGCAAAGAGAGAACGATCGTTCTTTCACCAATATTTTTCATACATTGTAACGCTGCTTCTTCAGTGTCATATGATTTAACACACATCAGGATCAGATCGACCTCTCCAATCTCTTCAGGATTTTCAATTGCATTGACTCTTAGTGATAGATATCCCTTATAGCTCCTTATTTTTAGGCCGGCTGTCTTTAGAGAATCAAGGTACTTTCCTCTGGCTACAAAAGTAACGTCTTCTCCCCCTTTAGCGAGTATTCCACCAAAATAGCCACCTACAGCCCCTGCTCCGATTACAAGAATCTTCATTTTTATTTAGATGTTGAAAATATTAAAAATAAAGGTGGTATGATTGAAGGAAAATACCAAAGGTCAAATGAAAATAAAAAAAAGCCCCGACATACAAGTTTCGAGGCCTTCAGTTTTTCATCATGATCTGTGTTTTTACTCGGCGTGTTTTTTTAGATATTCGGCAACACCTTCAGCAGTAGGTTTCATTCCTTCTTTACCAAGTTCCCAATTGGCCGGACATACTTCGCCATGTTCTTCTGTGAACTGCAATGCATCAACCATTCGGATTGCTTCTGCTACATTTCGGCCCAAAGGCAGATCGTTTACAACCTGATGTCGAACCACTCCTTGTTTGTCTATAAGGAACAAACCGCGCAGAGCAACAGATTCATCGAACAACACTCCATATTGCCGTGAAATTTTCTTGTTCAGGTCAGCTACCAGCGGGAAACCTATTTGTCCGATTCCGCCATTTTCCGGTTGTGTATGTCGCCATGCATAATGTGTATATGGCGAATCCACGGACACACCTATGACGGCGGTATTTCTATCTTTAAACTTCTTCAAGTCTTTGTTAAAAGCAATGATTTCAGATGGACAAACAAAAGTGAAGTCAAGCGGATAAAAGAACAGAACCACATATTCGCCACGGTACGATGACAGAGTCAGATCCGTTATGGAATTATCAGGCATAATAGCCTGAGCAGTGAAGTCGGGAGCCTCTTTTGTTACCAGTGATGTACTTTCGCTTTCACTGGCAAAAGCTCCATACATAGTAATAGTTAATAAGAGTGTGACACAAGTTAGTGCTGTTATCCATTTTTTCATAACTTTACCTCCTTTTAGTAATTTCTTTCTTATTTCTTCATCACGTTTATTGGCTCAACTTTGGGTGGCATGATTGAAGGAATAACTTCACCTTTTTTCAATGCCTTCAATTGAATCTGTGCCTGAGTCTTTGTCGGTAAGCCATAAATCTTAATAAAACCAACGGCAGCATCATGTTCAAAAGTATCTCCCGTATCATATGTGGCCAGTGAGTGGTTATACAACGATAACGGTGATTTTCTCCCAACTACTGAGCATGTACCCTTGAATAGCTTTAGACGGACGGTACCCGTAACAAAGCGTTGATTGCTTAATACATAAGCTACCATGTCTTGGTGAAAGGTTGAAAACCATAAGCCATTGTAAACTATATCTGAATAGTGATTCGAAACCAAGTCTTTAAATCTTAAGGTGTCCTTAGTCATGGTAATTTCTTCTAATGCTTGATGAGCTTTGTTAAGCACTGTGGCTGCCGGGGCTTCGTAGATTTCTCTGGACTTTATTCCAACAATACGATTTTCCAGATGGTCAATCCTTCCTATACCATTATCACCAGCCATCTTGTTTAATTCCTCTATTAGGTTTATTCCATCCATCTCCTGTCCATTCAAAGATAAAGGAATACCCTTTTCAAAATCAATTTCTATATATGTCGGTTTATCAGGAGCATCGTTTATGTTTTTTGTCCATTTATATATATCTTCAGGCGGTTCTACCCATGGGTCTTCAAGTATCCCACATTCAACACTTCGTCCCCAGATGTTTTCATCAATGCTGTAAGGATTCTGGGTACTTACATCAACAGGGATTCTGTTCTTTTGAGCATAATCTATTTCTTCGTTTCTAGACATCTTCCACTCTCGTAATGGTGCAATTATCTGTAAGGATGGATCCAGCGTATGTATTGCAACGTCAAATCTAACCTGGTCATTTCCTTTTCCTGTACACCCGTGAGCTACAGCACTTGCTCCTTCTGCCTTTGCTGTATCAACTAGCAATTTTGCTATCAATGGTCTACCGAGGGCAGTTGCAAGCGGATATGTTTTCTCATAAAGGGCTCCTGCCTGAAGTGCAGGGAAGATGAAATAGTAAACAAAAACCTCCTTTGCATCTATAATCATAGATTGGCTGGCGCCAATCTTTAATGCCTTTTCCTCTACGGGCCTCAGGTCCTTTTCTGTACCCAAGTCAATGGTTAGAGCAATCACGTCCATGTTATACTTTTCCTGTATCCATTTTATTGCAACGGAGGTATCAAGCCCGCCTGAATACGCGAGGACAACTTTCTTTTTTTGAGTTTCCATTTTTGTCTAGTAAAAGAATGTTTATACATATATTACAAATAATATCATCGCTGTGAACCTGAGTCAAAGAGAAATATTTTAGATCATTTCCGATCTTTGGTAAGAATTGCCGTGATGGTGGGAAAATGGATTACTAAAAATTGAGACAAAGTTTTCTTTATTAATCTAAAAGGTATCAGGTGTGATTGAATTTGCAACAATTATACAATCTTCAAGGCATCGGCTGGTCTTTACCGTACTTTTTGGTGGGGGTACAAAACCAACTTCAATAGAGATTGGTCTATTAAAGAACCGATGGCCTTGAATTTTGAGACATGGACATCTGCTGGTTCAATCTATTGTCTTCCTGCACGGGATGGATGCGTCCTTGCTAAACGTTACAGAATTGAACCAGCAGAGTAAGGGATTCAAAACAAATAGGGCAACACGGTTAAATAAGTTCGTTCAAATAATTATCTCCTAAAAGAGGTTATGTACTATGTTATACCATGCACTTACCACAAATTTTATTATAACCTCTATGCTTTGACTATCCAATTTGGCGTAGTATCAATCAGTACTACTTATATACATATATCAAAACTTGTGCCAAAAGGATGGTTAAGTTTTTATTGTTTTTTTAGTTAGTACTATGTTTACTTAATTCATGAATTGATACTAGCTTATAATAGTTCTTAACGATAATTTTATTGTGTTAGTGTATTGGGTGAAAGCGTATTTCAAAATGAATAGTGTGACATGGCACAATAGTGTAACGGCACAAAAGTGTGACATGGCACACTGCAAGGAATGGGCATTATTGATGATTTTTGGTTAAATAATTTTACCACACACATCTCTTGTTTTTTTTGCCTTTAAAGGCAAAAATATTCTGAATGTCGTACCTTTTCCAATCTCACTGTCCACCTCAATTCTACCATCATGCATCTTTACAATCCCATAACTAATACTCAAACCCAGGCCTGTTCCTCTGCTATCCTTTCTTGTAGTAAAAAAAGGATCAAATATTTTTCCCAAATCACTTTTATTAATACCCATCCCTAAACGGAAAGGCATGGGCCCATATCCAGCGAATCGACCCATCGCGTTGCACAATCCGATACTCTGTATCGTATTCTCCATGTTCATATTTCTTAAGGGCAGTGAATAAGTGATCAAGGTCATCAGGATGAACGGCTTCTAAAAAAGACTTCGGGTTTTTGTACAGGCTCTCGCACGTACGGCCCCATATCTCCTCGTAGGTGGGCTAATGTAAATTATTTTGTTCAAATTTGGATCGCTCATCCAGGAGACCCCGGGAATGTTTTCTGCCAGCAGGCGTAACTGCTTTTCACTTACCTCCAGCATGTTTTCTGCCTGCTTCCGCTTGGTGATGTCAAACCCATATATATTAATATAGTCGAATGTTTTTATAGGCGTTAATGTTAAGGAAAATATAGTATTTCCTCACACAACTTCAACTTCTTTACTTATGTTGGAATCGAGGACATCCAAAATTAATTGGCGCCAGTAGTCTGGTAAAAGCTGTCCTTGTTGATATTAAACTTTTTATAAAATGCCTTGTTTGCCATGAGAATATTAAAATCTTTATCATGTATCGTTATAATATCCGTAATCGCATCAAAGGTCTTCTGCCATTCGTCTCTGCCCTTCCTTACCTGTAGGAGTAATTGACTGTTTTCCTTATTTGATTCCCTGAGTTTGTTCATCATCATATTAAGCGACTCGCTTAGTTCTTTCAATTCATTATTTCTTTTATCAACCGTTATAGAGTGTTCTAAATCACCACCTGATATCCTTTTGGTTCCTGCCATTAGTTTTTTGATAGGCCTTGCTATCCATCTTGAAATAAAGATTGCAGGTGTTACTAAAACTGTAATGCCCACAATCCCTATAATGATGGTGAAGTTTAGTAAACGTACAAGAGGAGCAAATACCTCGGTGACATCTTTTTCAGCCAATACAACCCAGTCCATCTCTTCAATATATCTAGAGATACCGATTACAGGGATACCTCTATAGTTGGTGTATATGCCAACCATTCCATTTCCATTAATCAAAGGCAGTCTGAACACCTTTTGTATCAACTATCTGTTTAAGAACGGCATCTTCTATAAACCTTGATCCTGTAATCATTAATTTTTCACTATTGACAATATACACTTCGCCTGTTTTTCCCAATCCTTTCGATTGTTTTTCATATCCTGACCCTTCTGACATTTCCCAATGTGTAACTATTTTGAAGATATCACATGCATATCTATTAACAATTATGCCTATCGGATACTGTTCTTCTTTGCTTAAAAGTAGTTTTGCTACCTCGAAAGTGTTTTGATTAAATTTCTGACAATTATGCAGATAGTTTATAAAAGAACCTATTTCAATTGTCTATGAGAAATAAAGCCGATCTGAGACATCCCGGCCTATTTGACTGATTTCTGTGGAACTTATTACTTTACCGTTAAGACCAATTATAAATACTTCAACAATATCAGGATCAAGGGTCTGCTTGTTTGTGGCAAGATGAGTATTTAAAAGTTCTGTATAATACTGTGTCTTATCGTCTCTTCTTATAATTTTTTTTGTGCAATCTCTGATAAAACCATCAGAACTAAAATCGAGAGTCCATCCTCTTTTTGCATTTAATAATACATGGACGCGTTTCTGAAAATTATCAGCGGTTATTTCTAATTGGTCGAAGATATTTTTTTTATAATTTCTCGAGTATAGAAATACCCTAATAATGCCCAGGAAGTTTCCGATTAGAATAGCAGGAAGTAAGAACCAGAATAATATTTTCTTTTTTTACCATTTTATTAATTTTTTATAGAACTTTAAAATCTTTCATGGAAACCCACAATTACATTTTTCATTCAAACATTTTTTGATGTTATTCATATTTTTTCCTGGAAAATGGGTGACCGGCGTGTTAGCGTATTGTTGCTTGAGATAATCAGTCGATGCTCCTACTGCTCCTATTGATAGTATTTTTGCGTCTAGCTGTACCCAATACACCCGCTAATTTTTTGGCAATTGTTAATCCTTCTTCTTTTTGTTCTTTGCCTATGTTATGATCCAGTAAAATGATATCGGGATTATATTTTTTTACTAAACGGAAAGCTTCTTCTGTAGTATTTATGATATGGTCATTTACTATCTCATATCCTTGATCTCGGAGAATATTTCCCATGTTTTTAAAAGGAAATGAATTATCTTCTATTATTAAGACTTTTGGTTTGCTTTTTTCTAAAAGATTTTTTTTGATTTGTTTATCTATGGGCAGGATAACGGTTTTTGCTGTTAGTAGTTCTTTGTAGAGAGTAGTAACATCGGTTTTTCGTCTGGCCGCACCCGGAAAATGTTCTGTGCAGACTATATCAGGTTGATATTTCTTTGTGAGGAATAAAGCATCATCAGTAATCATTACTACAGGTGCCACTATAATGTCGTATTTTTCCTTGAGAACACCCTTTAATGTGGTTACCGTTTCTCTATCCCTGTCAACAATTAACATTCTAGATTTATTCATAATTAATCCTCCTTTTAACTATATACGTGCATTTGACATAACCTTTATTCCAATGCCGAAAATGTTTTTGTCTTCAATCAACATATTTTCAGTAATTTTTTCTTCTCAACAAATTCATCATAAGAAGTAGGCTTCGTTATAAAGGCGTTAGCTCCGGCCTTATACGCTTTATCAATAGTATCTTGATCAGAACTTGTTGACAAAATAACTATAGGTATTGAACAATATCTTGAATTCTTCTTTAAAAATTTAAGGACATCCATTCCATTAATTTTAGGCAAATTAAGGTCTAATATAATCAGATCAATTTGAGGATGTCTTCCAATACCACGCTTGATACCTGCCTTAACGGCTTGTTCCTGCCCGGACGACGTAGTCGGGCTGGCAGAAGAATATGTTTCCATAAAATAATCTATGACTTCCTGTCCATCCCTCATTAAGATGACCTTAACTTCAGCATTCTCTATTTCTAATATATCAAGAATTAAGTCGGCGTGATCGGGATCATCTTCAATTATTAAAATCTTTTTTTCCTTCAATAGCAAATTCTCCATTTTTTGTTACTAAATTCTTAATTATGTTAGTTATATAAATAGTCCAAAGAATCGCTCAATTTATGTATGCCGAGCAGGTTGTTATTCTATCAAATCACATGCCAAATAAGTAAAAAGCATAAAAGTACAGAAAGAATTAATTATCTTCTGCATTTACGGATGCGTATTATTTTTTTATAGCAATATTTTGAGTTGTTCTCAGAAAGTGTTTTTGACTTTCTACATGAATGTGGTACTGCAGAAATGTGGAATTCCACAGTTTGTTGCGAGTTTTGTGTGTATGCCTGCTGCATCCACTATGCAGCGCTACGATGTTTCATTTTCAACTATGTTATACTTTTTTATTTTTAGATATATTGTTTTTCTGTCTATACCCAGCAGGCGCGCAGCCTTGGCTTTATTCCAACCTGTTTTTTCTAATGCCTGAACTATTGCCTCCTGGTTATTTGTCTTTTTCTTCGTAGAACTAAGTATAATTGTTTTATTTCTATCTTTAAATTCTTGTGGTAGATCATCAATAGTAATGGTGGATTGTTGACAGAGGACAAGAGCAAACTCTAGAGTATGCTGGAGTTCCCTGATATTTCCCGGCCATGAGTAATTCATAAAAATCTTCTGAACATCTCCTGACACTGCCTTGACATCCTTGTTCAATTTTTTATTGAGCTTTTTCAGAAAAAAATTTACCAAAAGTGGTATGTCTTCACGTCTTTCCCTGAGTGGTGGAAGAGACAGCTCCACCACCATCAACCTGTGATAAAGGTCTTCTCGGAAATTTCCAGACTTAACCTTTTTGCGGAGATCCTGATTTGAGGCTGCTATAACCCTAACATCTACTTTAATCGGGTTGGAGTCTCCAACACGCTCGAACTCACTATCCTGAAGTATCCTTAATAAATTTAACTGCATTTTGTATGAGATATCACCTATTTCGTCTAAGAAAATAGTACCACCATCAGCTTTTTGAAATCTGCCGATTCTATCACTGGTGGCCCCGGTAAAGGCTCCCTTGACATGTCCAAAGAGTTCACTTTCAAGCAGATTGTCAGATAATGCAGCACAATCAACCTTGACCAGAGGTTTTTTCCCACGCTCTCCCTGGTAATGTAATGCTTCAGCTACCAATTCTTTTCCTGTTCCACTTTCGCCCGTTATCAAAACAATGGTCTGTATATTAGACAAGTTTTCAATTAGGGAGTAAATCTTTTGCATCTTATCGCTTATGCCTATGATATTGTGAAACTGTTTGCGTTCCTGCAAATCACTCTCAAGCTTAACCAGACGCGTTTCATCCTTTATTACCATTACACAACCGTAAAACTTGCCTTGACGGTTGATAAGTGGATATGTGGACAGGTTAACAATGCTACTTCGGCCATTTTGGTGTTCACATTCTGAGCGATAAATTTCAACAGGTTTTTTTATCTTGATAGTCTCAATAAGCGCATCGATGAATTTTTCTTTACAGTAAAAATTTAAGGAATTAATTGGTTTTCCTTTGATGTCTTTGCATGGTAATCCATATATATCCTCGAACGCTTTATTTGTTTCAAGTACGATTAATTCCTCATCGACCGTAATAATTGCATCTTTAACACTTCTAAAGATTGCCTCAAGATTTGATTGATACTTCTGATTTTCATCAATTACTGACTTATGATGTAATGCCATCTTGGCCGTACGTAATATTGTACCTTTTTTAACCGGTTTGGGTATATAGTCATATGCACCCTCCCGTACGGCCTCAGTGGCAGTTTCAATATTAGGATAACCTGTAATCAAGACCACGGGACAGATTAAGTTTCTTTTTTTTACTTCTCGTAATATGTCTATTCCTGTTTTGATTCCTAGTATGATGTCTGCAAAAATCAAGTCGAAGTCAGTTTCAGACAGTTTGTTCAGACCTTCGTTGTAAGTGCCGGCTGTATCCACATCGTATCCATCTAGTGAGAGAAATCTTTCAATGGTATATCTGAGGGTTTCTTCGTCGTCAATGACGAGAATTTTTGATTTCGTATTTTTGTTATAGATCATTTATCTTTCAGTAATTGTTTTTTTTATAAATTAATTTCTTATCTATTTGCTAGTTCAATCTTTGCAAAGCTGACAACTGTCATAGCTTGCCCGTATCGAACGGTACCTGCCCGAAAGACGTTGGTCAGGCGGGCGTTCGGATAGGTCAGTTAAATTTCTAACTGCTTTTCTCTGCTGCAGGCATAATGATTGCAACTTTAGTAAATTTCCCTTCAACACTATCGATTGTTATTTTACCATTATTTTCACTGATAATGCCATGGCTAATACTTAAGCCTAATCCTGTTCCCTCACCCCTGGGTTTGATTGTGAAAAAGGGGTCCAGAACTTTATCTTTTATGTTAGCAGGTATTCCGGTACCACGATCATAAAATGTGATCTTTACATACGGACGGTTATTAATTGTTATTTCTTCACCCAGTATCTCAAGGATCTTGTTTGCATGCGTTTTTGGGTATTTTTGGTTCAGGGCATACCTTGCATTACTTGTGATATTTAAAAAGACTTGTTGAATTTGTTGACTGTCTACAGTTACTTCTGGTATTTTTTTTGGAAGTTTCAATTTTACCTTGATACCTTCTCTCTTTAATTGTGCATTTACCAGTATAAAAGTGTCTGACAGTATGTCGTGGAGGTTTGCATTATTCTTTAAATTATTATTATTACCGTGTCTGGCAAAAGAGAGGAGACGATTGACTATGTTTGCTACGCGATCACCTTCCTTTATGATTCGACTGGCCATGTCAACATCTTCGCCCTCTTTACTGCTATTGTCAACCAATATCTGGGCACAATTAATAATACCATTTATTGGATTGTTTACCTCATGAGCGACTCCCGCTGCTAGTTCACCTAAAGACGCCAGTTGTCTGGTACGGATAGCCTCCATCTGCAATGCTATCTTTTCGGTTATATCCCAGAAGATACCTGGTATGCCAATTATGTTATTTTTTTCATCTCTTATTGGTGTCTTAACTGTATGTATAGTCAATTCTTTTCCATCCTTGATATATTTTTCTTCTATATCCTCCGTTTGCCCTGAATCCAAAACCCATTTATCATCTGCTCTATATTTTTCAGCAAGTTCTTTAGGATAAAAATCATAATCTGTTTTTCCCTTAATCTGACTTGGCCTGATCTTTAAGTCTTTGGCATAATTTTCATTACAGGATATATAAACAGAATTTTTATCTTTGTAATATATTCTTTGTGGAAGATTTTCCAGTAACATTCTGTACTTCTCTTCACTTTCGCGCAGTGCATTTGCCGTACGTTTGTGCTTTGTAATTTCTTGCTTCAAATCATTAAAATATTCATTCAGGGTATTTGTCATCTGGTTGAAATTTGCGGAAAGCTGCCCCAACTCATCTTTTGAACGGATATCAATAGTACGGGGAAATTTCCCTTTTCTAATATCCTGTGTAATACTTGCTAAACGCTGTAACGGTGAAACAATGTGCCTTGTTATAAAGAACATAATACAAATTCCACCAAGACCGATGCCCAAACCCGTAGGGATAATACTGTATAAAATAGTCCTGTTTATTTTTTCATTCAGTTTATGTGTGGATAAACCAATCTGTACAAAACCTAAAATCTCTTGATCCTTTTCAAAAGACATATAGTCTAAAATCTGTGAAGCAAATTCTTCTTCTGAAAAAATTTGTTTCTCAAAGATAGGTATAGAAAAGTCATAGAATGTATTTCCTGAAGACGTTTTTATACGATTTATAAATGGTATATTTGGGTTCTGGAAGTCCCGCATAATCGGTATTTCTTCCATCTCGACATCTTTCAATGAAACTTTTTCTTCTACTACAGTCATACTATTATTTGATATCCGCCAATATCCAATTTCTTCATCTCTGTCAAAAGCCTGCATTTTTTTAATAGGGTTACTTAGAAATACATACTGTACGTGGCTTAGTGCAAGTTTGACTTCATTATCACGCGCAAGTAACATTACCAAAGAACTGCCTAGTTTTTTAAGTTCCTCCTCGTGTACTCTTTTCTGATGGATGAAAAAAACTAGACAAACGGATGCGCTGATAATAACTATCAATAAACTGGTAAAAAGGATCAGTTTTGTTCTGATGCTAAACATAGTATATCCTACATAGGCCTCATTGTACTATACTGAATTTGTCGAGTAGCATTTTTTGTAGTACAAGATAGTTGTTCTTTTTCAAATTATTCTGGAGTCCATCCAGAGCAGTCTTAGCTTTTGAGTTCCATTTACGATATTTCATTAAGTCTTGTAGGGGCGTATTGCAATACGCCCCTACTCCTGTATCTTTTTCTCATTTTTCAAAAGTTTTTTTCTTTGCGTCCTCTGCGTCTTTGCGGTGGGCTGAACTGTTATTATTATAGTTAAAAAACTACTAATTTACACTATCTTCCTTTTTTATCTTTTGGATTCGATTACGGCTCTATATATTCTCCCATGCATAATTTTCTTAATCATGGGTATAAGAATACGTCCGGACGAGATTGAAAGGCTGATATGTCTATCCCGATTATGTTTGCCGTTTGAACATTCAAGGACAACTTGAATTTTTCTGGATGCTTAATACCCAGCGAAATAACCGTTGGGCTATTTAATAATGTCTGAGCCATTTTGGATGCTTCAAGACCTGTGTGTGCATAATCAGGAGAAATAGAAGCCAATGCCCCTGCCCTTACGATCGCACTTGAAGTACAAAAGGTTGGCATTTTATGACTCAGGGTTGTTTTAAGAATAATACTTAATGAATCTCTTGTAATTACTGTACTATCCGGTATTATCCATAAGCTATCAGCGCTTTCGATAATATTTTTTAGCGCAGATTTGACCTCACCTTCTGATGTTATCTCTTTCTTGATAAGGTTTAATCCAAGCTTACTTGCCACGGGGATTGCTTCAGATATTATATTTCCAATCTTTGTAGGATCACAAATAATTCCTACTTTTTTTTTTTCACCTAATATTTCTTTTAAAATTGCTAAGCTGATTTACTAATGGCACATCTGTGGAAATACCCGTAATATTATGGTTCTGTAAATTAAAACGCTTATGACATATAACCATGGAAAATATTATTGGAACATCACTAAATTGTTCTTTTACAATCTTTGCCGCAAGTATTCCCACGGTAAAAATTAGATCAGGTTTGAGACTATTTTTTTTGATTTTTCGAATAACTTTTTTACTTCCTTCTATTTCACCTTTTAGGTCATATATTGAATTTATTGAAATACCTTTATCTTTACATCCCTTTTTGAAACTCTCAATTGCTTCGTTATAAGCTTCCATTTGTTGACTCTGAATAATAATAACATTATTTTCGCTAGCTACTACTACGGAAATACAAGAATCAATCTGAAAAAAAGTGAAGACAAAACAGGATACTGCAAAAACTAGAAGGCTATTGAACTTAAGGTAATTCAGTATCATGTTTGGAATAATGTAAAAGATTCAATTAAACTAATCAGTATCTTGTTTCTTGAGCAAAATCCGTACCAGCCTGAACGTAGTCGGGTAAAACCCGATTGAACTTTTTTCAAGCAGGCAATCGTTTCTTTTAGAAAGACTGTCTCCATATGAATGATTTGATTAGACACATCGGACTGATGTCCGAACTGACAGATAAAAAAACTACTTGACTAAATACCATACAATAATAGTCGATATTGCCCCAGAATTAACGGCCCATGGGACCATACGCTTTGACATATATATAGCTTTTTTGGGAAATAACATTATTGATAATAAAATCAATGTACCTACAACTATAAAAAAAGAAATAATTGAAATAAGTGGAAAAACCCCTGAATAACACTCGTTTATTATTAAACCCGTAAGTAAGGAAAAAATACCTACCACAATCCAAAAAGATATCCTTTTACCCAAAACGACTACCGTTGTCCTAACGTTTGCATTCATGTCATCCTCGTACTCATATAATCCGTGAACCAAAAGCGCCAACATAGTGCCTAAAGAAAATATCAAACATATTGGCAAGACTTGATTTCCCCATATGATACCTTCCTGAGATGACCAGGCTGACGAAAGAAATATTAACCCACCTGTAACAGCGTGGACAAACGTATCCCAAAAAGGCATTGCCTTCATCCTAAAGCGTCTCCAGAAATATAAGAAGGTCGTAATAAGAATTGCCAAGATAATTAAGCACACTGTAATACCTTCAATAATTGCTAGCGAAATACTTATAGCAGCAGCCACCGCTGCCACCAAATAGCCAGCACCTTTTGAAACCCTTCCTAACGCAATAACATTTTTTGGAGAACGCGCGAGCATATCATCAGGTGCATCCTCAGCATCATTAAATGCAAATGTAGCTATCAAGGCAAACGTGTTAGCCAACCCGATAATAAAGAGAGATGCTAATTCATGTAATCTGTTTGTAACATCTAATCCCACTGTCGTGCTAAAAAAACATATCGGCACATAAACATGCAATCGGGCAAGCGATAAAATCGTGGATATATTCAACCCTTTTAGTAATTGTAGATTTTCTCTTACAAATTTCTTTTCCTTATCGACGGAAACCTGGGATTTAGTTATTTGATAACCCATCATTCGATTAAGTAATACACAATTTAAAATCGTTCAATATAGGTTAAAATTACCTGATCTTTTCCCACCAACTGGAAGAAGAAAATGGCTGGCCAACCTCGATGAATTCCCCTATATGTGGTGTGACCAGATCAATATTCTTTTGTTTCGCAGCTTCCACAATTCGCTTAATCGGTTCATCCCAGTCATGCAGGCTCAAATCGTAGGAGCACCAATGTACAGGCAGCAGACGCTGCCCTCTAACATCAAGATGGGCCTCAATGGATTGCTCAGGGTCTAAATGAATCTCCGGCCAATAAGAATCATAACCGCCGACTTTCATCAGGGTCAGGTCAAATGGACCAAGGCGATGACCGACTTCTTGAAAATGATCGGAATATCCCGTATCCCCGCTATAGAAAACACTGTGTTTAGCGCCAATGATGGCCCAGGATGACCAAAGCGTCTGGTTTTTATCAAAAAAGCTTCGTCCTGAAAAGTGTCTGGCAGGAGTACAATCCAGTCTCACTCTCCCTACCATAGCCGACTCCCACCAATCGAGTTCGATGATTTGATCTTCCTGAATCTCCCATTCTTTAAGTTGAGCTCCAACGCCAAGTGGTACCAGAAACGATGTACCTTTTGCCGCTAAATATTGAATGGTCGTCTTTTCAAGGCGGTCATAATGATTGTGTGAAATCATTACTGCATCAATTCTGGAGAGATCCGTCAGAGCAATTGGGGATGGATGGAAACGTTTGGGCCCAAGAAAACTGACTGGAGAAACAACCCTGGAGAAAACCGGATCAATTAATAAGCGAATCCCTTCAATTTCGATCAAAACACTGGCATGCCCAAGCCAAAAGGCCCCTAATCCGGGCAATGGCGGTGTTTTCAAGGATTCAGGCTGGATAGGTATTATGGGAATTTCCGAGGGAGGAAAACCCGTGTGGTCCCCGAAGAGCTTTGTTTTAAACGTATACCATATGGCACCATTTTTTGTCAGATTCGTAGGAATGGAATTCACAAATCTCCCATCCTGATAATTGGGAGACGCCTGCATCCGTTCCAGGTGTATGTCAGAAGTACTTACTCCCATGCTGGAGCAGCCTGATATTGCCATAGTGGCGTCAAGCTTGTTCAACATTTTGAGGGTTGCTGTATTTTGTTCCATAGTGGAATAGTTATTTAAGATTAAGTCTGATTAATTCATATTACAACTGTTTTTGAAATCCTGATTTTAATGTCTTCTCTAACCCACCTATGGTGAAAACGTCCTCTGTGCTCTTTGTGGTGCATATATTTTCCTTACCGCTCTCACCCACAAGAGGATATTTGCCCATAAGATTTTGAGATAAGAAGTAACCATTGTCTAAAAATTTCCATAAAAAACTGGAAAACCTTGAAATTGGGAATGGCAAATTTTTAAAGGTACGGCCAAAGGCTTTAGAAACCGAATGCATCTCTTTCCAGATTTCTAAATGAGAGGAATGGAGTTCGTCAACGCTCATATTCTTGGGACGAAAAACAGCATTAAGAAAATTATAACGTGACCAATCTTTTGTAAGAATACGTTTTTCCCGGTTTAATCGATCAAATAACTCTGTTCCATAAAAGGGAGTTAAAATGTGTAAGTACGGTATATCTATACCCAATTCCTGAATAATATTAGGAATCTTACTGATTGATTCTAACGTGTCTTCATCGAAACCAATAATTAAACTACCTTGGACATAAATCCCATATTCATGAAAAGTCTTGATAGCGTTTTTATAATCTGAAACCTTATTTTGATGTTTCCCTATATTCTTCAAGCTCTCCTGGGAAAAAGACTCTATCCCGATATAAACCGAGACACAACCGCTCTTTGCCGCTAACCTCATTAATTCTTTATCCTTTGCCATGTCTATCGAAAGTTGACTTGCCCACCATTTTTTCAAAGGAAGCATCTTTCTGAAAAGCTCTTTAGCATATCTTTTGTTTGCGATGAGATTATTATCCATAAACACTACCATTTTATTTTGAAGATAATTTCGTCCTTCAAAACAGGTAATATCACGAATTACTTCGTCTATGGGACGTACCCTTAAGCCTGGATAAAGTGATACAACGGAGCAGAATTTACATTTGAATGGGCAGCCCCTTGTTGCCTGGACAGGATGGTTGAGAATAAAGTCTTTCTCTATAAGATCGTACCTGGGTACTGGAAGTCCTTTAAGGGGATGTAGTTTTGTGGATTTGTAAATACGCTTAAGAGAGCCATGTTTAAGGTCTTCAATAACTTCTGGAAAGACATCTTCAGCCTCTCCGATAACTACTGCGTCTGCATGTTCAAGGTCTTCTTCAGGGAGAAACGAAGCATGGAACCCCCCCATTATAACAGGTGTTCCTCGCTTGTGAAAACGGTCTGCTATTTCGTAGGCATGTGGAGCATTAGAAATGAGAAAGGTTATGGCTACGAGATCGACGTCTATATTGTAATCCACCGGCCGAACTTGTTCATCGCGGACTGTTACATTGACGTCAGAAGGAAGTAAAGCAGCTAGATAATAAGGTGTAAGAGTGGCAGTTACACGATTTTTTTTCAATCCTTCATATTGGCTTTCCCAAACACCAATAATTTCAATATTCATAAATAAATTTCTTATCGAACTAAGGAATAAAGAAAATTTATTTATCCTTAGTTAAAATTGATAACGCAATTCAACAATAAAAGATCTTCCCTGTTGGGGATAATCTGTTGGAACTGTATTTTGTGGAGCTGGATCGTCATACCCCTTATCAAAGAGATTAAAGACTGAACCCCTTATCTCGAAATTATCCATAAAATTTTTCCCGATGAAGTTTAGGTTTACGAGGGCGTGCGAAGGCAGATCTCGCCTGGTATCACCGTCCTCTCTTGGTCTTGGTCCGCTGATAAAGGTATGCAGATTTGCGCTGGCATATTTCCAAAGTTCTACGTTTACGCCAAAATTTGCCTTGTGTACAGGGACATCAGGCAATCTATTTCTATCCCTTGTTTCCTCTGCATCTTGAAAGGTATAGTTGGCATAGGCATAGTTATCTTTACCAAAGCCGGCTTTTATTTCTGCCTCAACACCCTTTATTCTTGCTCCTCCCAGGTTTTGATTTTGTTTAGGACTTTTTTCGTCAAACAGAATCCTATCTCTTATTCGATTAAAAAAGTAATTCACGTTACCCCTTATGTGCCGGGTGAAATCATAGCCTAAGCCAACCTCGTATGTATTAATCTTTTCAGGGTCAAGGTTAGGATTACCAACCTTGACAGGGTTATTTACAAAGAACAATTCGTTAAAATTGGGCGCCCTGAAGGCGGTTGCAAAGAGTAGCTTCAAGTGTGCATCCTCCACAAATCTCCATACCAACCCAAACCTTGGATTGGTTGTACCTCCGAATCGCGTAAATTGGTCATGCCTGACGCCAACCGTTAAATCAATATCCTTTGTAATATTCCACTCATCTTGTAGATAAAGCGCCAATATCTGTCTTGTAGCCTTTCTGGCGAAGGGTAAGTCTTTAGAAAAGTCCGTGAATGAAGCAAGGGGAGCAATTGTTAAAGGATGAGTATTAGCTCCTTGTTTTATATCGTGCTGATGAACCCATTCGTATTGGAAACCAAACGTTAATTTATTACCTTCAAACACATCATAATTGACTTGATTTTCAAAGCCAATAGTCCGATACTTAATTCTTGATATTGACTTTATACCGTCAGGACAGGAAAATGTTGTTACTGGATCCACAAAACCTTCTGGACGCGACTCAATTAAAGAATCACTATTGTATTGGTCATAATATACTTTTGGTATTATGTTAAATTTTTCGGCTAGAGAGAATCTATAAGCCAGCTCAGAAAATATGTAAGTATCTTTCCATATCGCATCATCACTAAGGGCATCATCAAAACCTATGTAACCTTCCCTTCTCCTCTTCATATATGATCTTGTTGATTTACTACCAAAAAACACCTAAGTATTTGTAAAATAATAAATTATGTCAAGAATTGCCTTGACTCCGACAAAGGATTGTGTTATCATAAGTAATTATAATATAACAAGTTAAATCTTTTTGGAGACCAAGGTATGTTTCGTAAAACAAGTGCCCAATCATCTTTATTTGGCATAGATAATATATTTCCAAACATTCTCCCACCGAAAGACCGGTGTTATATTTACAGAGACCAAATTTATCCTTTAATTGATGAAGATAAATTTAGAGATCTTTATGATGACGACAATGACAAAGGCGGTAGACCAAATAAGCCAGTAAAGGCAGTAGTATCCATCCTTATATTTATGGGAATGGAAAAACTCACGTGGCGAGAAGCTGAATTTCAATTTTCTCGTCGTATAGACTGGTTAATTGCTACTAATACGCCTTTACACGAAGCACACATAGACCATACTACGCTGTTTAAGTTTTATAATCGCCTGGACAAAGGTGATAAAGCGAAAAATTTGTTTCAAGAATTGACGGTCAAGTTCGCTGATGCATGCGGTACATCATTAAAGAAGCAACGAACCGATTCATTCTTCATACATGGTTGGCTTCAAATATTATCCCGCTATGGATTATTTAAAGAAACGATAC
>MAYW01000066.1 GCA_001723765.1 Candidatus Scalindua rubra | reverse complement strand
GCGATACCCCCTTATCCAGGTTTTTGCACCTTACGTGTACATAGTTGGATACGGGCAATATCTGATACAGGTTTTTGGGACATATTTCGGCGCATTTTCCACAGGCAATGCATCGTTCTTCTATAACGTGAGGCATATTATTTTCGTCCATATATATTGCTTCAGTAGGGCAAACCTCTGCACAGTCACCAAATCCCAAGCATCCATATTTACAGTTTTTTTGCCCACCCTGTGTTAAAAAGGCCGAACGGCAATTCCCGGGTCCGCTGTAACTGAATTTATCTTTTACATTTTTGGCGCTACACATAAGCACCGCTATGCGTTTTTCCCTTTTTTCGGCTTTTACCCCCATTATTCCACCAATTGCCTCTGTGGTTTCTTCACCTCCAGGTGTACATAGATTAATTTCTATCTTATCTTTGCTTTTTGTGATTGCCTCGGCGTACCTGTCGCATCCTGTAAAGCCACATGCTCCACAGTTAACCCCTGGTAAGAGGTTTTCTATCTGGTCTTGCCTGGGGTCTGTTTCTATATAAAATATTCTTGCCGCAATTGCCAGACTAATCCCAAGTATCATTCCCAGAGAGCCCATAACTATTGCTATGGATATTATTACATCCATTGTTTACCTCCTGGTATCTTATTGGGGTATCATCACTTGTTTAAGTGGTTTGGAACATTAGAATAAGGCAATTCGAAGAATTGCACGTCATTACGGATTTGTTTCGATATTTCCCCGCCTGCCGTTTGGCAGGGAAATTCAATATACGGATTTTTGTACTTTATTTTGGCTTCGGCGTGAGCTCAGCCGAACGGTTGCGGCTATGCAGCGCTATTTTACTTGCCTTGCATTCCAGCAAATCCCATAAATGCTAAAGACATTAGCGATGCGATAATTAAGGCTATGGGTAATCCTTGAAAAGGTTTTGGCAAATCAAGATTTTCAAGTCTCTCGCGTATCCCTGACATCAACAGGAGCGCCAGGGTAAACCCAACGCCAGTGGCAAAACTTTGAACAGCTGCTTCTAACACTGAAAGAGGTCTTGGAGCATTTGTGGTAACCAGAAGAGCCGTCCCAAGAATGGCGCAATTAGTTGTGATCAAGGGCAGATAGACCCCTAAACTTTTATAAAGAATTTGAGACCTCTTTTTAATTATCATTTCCACTAATTGAACCAGGGTTGCAATGACTAATATGTAACTTACGATCTTTAGTATATCTACCATTCCTACTTTGGCAACGTCCGGAAATATGAAGCCAATTAAATTTGATGGCCCGGGCATTAGCACATAGTTATAAATAATCCAGGTTGCTACAGATGCTATAGTCATAACGAATGTAACTGCTATACCCATGCCAAAGGCTGCGTTTGTGCTCTTGGACACTCCAAAAAAGGGACATAGGCCAAGGAACTTTGTCAGTACTATATTGTTTACAAATACCGAGCCTATAATAATCATACCAAGTTCATTCATTTTACAGCCTCTCTTTCTTTCTCAGTCTTTGCCAGTTAAAGAAGGCAAGCAACAGTCCGAGCGTCAAAAATGCCCCTGGAGCCATAATGAATATTACGGCAGGTTGGTAGCTTGCAGCTATTTTTATATCGAAAATTGTTCCCTCTCCAAGCGCCTCACGAATTGCTGACAGTATTATAAGCGCTAAAGTAAAACCTATGCCCATTCCTGCACCATCTATAGCAGAATAGAATATGTTGTTTTTACTGGCAAAGTCCTCAGCCCTGTACATAATCACGCAGTTTACGACTATTAGTGGAATAAAAATTCCCAAAGATTCATTTATACCAGGTGGCAGATAAGCCTTCATCAGAAGCTCTGCTATTGTTACAAATGATGCTATAATCAAAATAAAGCAGGGAATTCTTATTGCCCTGGGAATTTGATTTCTTAACGAAGATATTATTACGTTTGACAATGTCATTACAAATATTACAGCCACACCCATAGCCAAACCGTTTTTAATGCAAGTAGTCGCAGCTAATGCAGGACACAAACCCAGAAGTACCACAAAAAGAGGATTTTTTGCCCATATCCCTTTCGTAAATTCTTTTTTTATCGATCGTTTTTCCATATCTATATCTTATGAGATTAAAAAAACTTTGCCAACTGATTTTATATTGGCCTTAAACACAATGTTGCAAGTTAGTAGTACATGGCGTCTAAGGGAGCTAATTTATTTTATCAAATCTTATATAAAATGGAAAATGTTCTTTATATTTATATATAAATGTGGTGGATATGATATTTTGCTTATAAAACTTAAACTAAATATTTGACAGTTTCATGTAAATAGAATAGCATAAATATTTAAAGAGCGAATAATTGTTCACTCATACTCTATTTACAAAAACGCACGGCCAGAGCAAATTTGCTCTGGAGAGAGAAGGGTGAGAATATGGAGTTTTTAAACTGGACAGCGATAGCAATTGGAGGAGGTCTCTGCCTCTTATTCCTCTACTGGTTCACTTGGCATGAAGAAGTAGAAGCAAGAAGGATCAGGTGTGCCTTTTTTGTAGGGACATCTGCCTTAATGCTTTTTTTGTTTATTTTCACCCTGGATTATCTCAGACTCCTTCCTAAACGCACCAATGCAGACATGATCACTGATGGGGTCGTCTCTGGCAAGATGACATGGCATAAGTATATATGCATAGACTGCCATACTCTGCTTGGAAACGGCGCTTATTATGCGCCAGACCTTACAAAGAGCTGGGATAGGTTCTTAGAGCGGTCTGGTGGAGACGAGGAATTAGCCAGCAGGGTTATGGAGGCATTTTTGATGAGCCCACCCCAGCCAACCCATGAGCACAGGGGTATGCCGAGATTTGCCATGACGGAAGAAGAGTCCAGAGGTCTTGTCAAGTTCCTACGTTGGGTTGCCAATATTGATAACAATGATTGGCCTCCAAAACCCTTATCTCCAAAGCTTACTGTGTCTTTGGAAAGAGAGATTACCCTTGCTTTCCCTTCGGAGTCCTTAGTAAAGGAAGGCGAGGTTCTCTTCCTTTCAAAAGGCTGTAGTATCTGTCACACTTTGGGTCAAGGAACTGAGGTGGGACCAGATCTAATTGATGCTGCAAGACGCCGTAATACGGAATATTTAATACGCTGGATAAAGAGTCCTCAGGCAGTTTATAAAGAATTGAACATAAGTCCTATAAACAAGGGATTTCCTCTAATGCCTGAACTTGGTCTCAGCCAGGCTGAGGCCCGGGCCATAACAACCTACCTGAAGTGGAAAGGAGGTCAGTGATGGTGACAGATAGCAAACCGAGACTTAGAGAAGCGACACAGGAGGTGGCAGGCAGGTTCTTCATCTTTGCAGGGCTTTTATTCTTCTTACAGGTAATATTTGGTCTGGCGGGGGCCATGTATTTCCTCTGGCCCAACCTACCTGTCCCATTAAACTTCAACATCATCCGAATGCTTCACATTAATGCCCTAATTATATGGCTACTTGCAGGTTTTATGGGAGCCACCTATTATCTGTTGAAGGAGGAGGCGGGCGGAAGGCTTTATTCAGAAAGACTGGCTAAGTGGAATTTATGGCTCTTTTGTATAGGAACATTTCTGATAGTGGCAGGATACCTTTATATGGGCCTTTCCGGGAATTACTCCTTGTTTTTCTCCGAGGGGAGGGAATACATTGAGGCACCCCGCTGGGCCGATATCTACCTGGTAGCCGTGTTCGGCCTATTCCTATTTAATACTTTGATGACAATATACAAGCATACACAACGGGATGCCATTACAGGACTTCTGGCGGTAGGATTGATCGCTCTTGCCTTTTTTTACCTCTTCGGGATGAAATTCTTCAAAAACATGTCTTTGGACTTCTACTTCTGGTGGTGGGTAGTGCATCTATGGGTAGAGGGCTGTTGGGAACTCATAGCCGCCAGTCTGTACGCTCTTCTGGCCATTCGCCTCTTTGGCTTTCCAAGGCAGAGGGCGATAAAATACCTCTATATTGAGGCGGGGCTTGTTGTTTTTACAGGCATCCTGGGAATGGGACACCACTATTACTGGATAGGGACGCCCCAGTATTGGCTTCTGTTGGGTGGGTTCTTCAGCGCCCTGGAACCTGTGCCCCTTTTTATAATGGTCTTGGATTCCCTGAGACTAGCCATCAAGGATAGGAGACTTAATCATCCGAATCTCCTGGCTCAATACTGGCTGGTAGGGAGTGTGATTATACACTTTCTAGGGGCAGGTTTATGGGGATTTGCCCAAACCCTACCTCAGGTGAACCGCTGGACCCACGGCACCCAGTTTACTGCTGCCCACGGACACATAGCCTTCTTTGGGGCATATGCCATGCTCATTATAGCATGCGCATATTATGCCCTGCCGAGATGGAGGTTTGGAGGGGATAGCTTTGATCAGAGACGAGGTTTTTATTCTTTCTTACTCATGGTAGTGGGTGTGATGGGGATGACCATTGCTCTTAGTTGTGCCGGCATTATACAGGTGTTTATGGAGAGACTGTGGGGATTGCCTTTCCTCCGGGTACAAGGCTATATGAGCTTTTTTTATCTCATGAGATTTGTATTTGGGCTGCTCACAGTCACTGGTGTGGGACTATTCTTCTTTGACCTATTGATGCCCAAGGCCAGAACTAATATGGAAGGGTCTTGATCTGGGTTTTTAGAGCGAAACGACGCATAGGTAAGCGCACTCTAATTTAATGAATAGGAATTTCAATGTTGCCCTATGTCATTCCCATGAAAATGGGAATCTAGTTGTCCTTGTAATGATAATTCTAGATTCCCGCTCAACAGATTGCGGGAATGACAGAGAAAGGTTAAGTTGTTTGGTTTTGTCGTGATATCGACCTAACTTGTTGATAACAAATGTATATGAAAATCTATTCGTAAAATCAAGTAAGATATTTTTTGTTGTAAAGCTTTATATTGTTTTTGGTTTGGCAAAACATTTAACAGGGTGAAGGTTGCGGCTACCCGCCTAAACACCCGCCTGTACCTATTCGGGCAGGTATCGTTCGACACCAATGTCATTGAATTAAGGATTTTTTCATAAATTTAGTGTATACCAGCAAACTGTAGCGGAATGGCTTTAGCCTTCCATTTATACACTTAGACATGGTAATGGAAACCTGAAGGCATCGGCGTGAGCAGATTCGGCAAGCTCACCGCCCTGAGCTTATCGAAGGGCTCAGCCGAACGGTTTCCGCTACGTCTTAATTCAATGACATTACATTCGACACGAACGCACTTCCATGACTTTTGTCGTTCTGGCGGGTATAAAATTGCTTAATCCTTCAATCCCTTAATTCCTTAATTCTTTAATCCCACACTGCCTACTTCTTTCGCACCTGAGGTATTTCATACTACACCTCTAGCACCTTGGGAAATTTAGTCAGGTTTATGCAGCCATCATCCGTAATAAGTATCATGTCTTCAAGTCTTACACCACCAATATCAGGATAATAAAGTCCCGGTTCGACAGTAACAACGTTTCCAGTCCTCAGCGTGTACTTTGTCTTGGATATTCGTGGTGTTTCATGAACGTCCAGTCCAATACCATGACCAGTCCCATGAAAAAAACCTCTCATTTTTCCCTTAATCTTTCCAGTCTTGAACCCAAAAGATTTTAAGCGTTTCACGACTTTCCTATGTATGACATCACTCTTAGCGCCGTTTTTAGCTGCTTTGAAAACAAGTTCTTGTGCAGATGCCACTGCCTTATACATTTTTTTTAAGGTACCTGAAGCTCTACCTTTAACAATAGTCCTGCTTATGTCCGCATAATATCCTGTTTGTTCATCTTTCGGAAAAACATCAAAAATGATTGATTCGTTTGCCCTTAATGGGCCATTTCCAACATTGTGCGGCACGCAGGATTGTTCACCACAAGAAACTATTGTGTGTCTGGCAGTATACCCTCTCTTCATCAATTCTACATCTATCAATTTCCTAATTGACTCAGACGTAATTCGGCGCCCTCTTTCCGAGTATAAAAAACTATTTTTAATAGTAGATTTTCTTATACAGTCAATTGCCTTGCTAATAGTTCTTTCGGTTTCACGCAAGGTTTTAACTATATATCCTATCTCATGTTTATCCTTTATCTCTCTGGAACTAAAAAAAGGTTCTTTCTTAACTTCAAGCTTAAAACCTTTTTTTCTTAGAAAATCAGCATACTCCACATTGAAATTTGCTGGAACCGAAAGCTTTTTTATGTTTGTTTCTCTGAGAACGGCAATAACCAGTTCGATAAGTTTGGAAGTTTTTTTACCCCTTTTCTTAACAATTTTTTCATATTTAGAGAGTGAGAGTACTTTATCTACTCTGGATTGAGACTTTGCCCGCTCCAACTCGAGATCGCTCGTAACCATAATCTTTTCATCGTCTTTCTGAATGTAGACAAACGGGTCAGGTGCAAGAAAACCAGTAGCATAGAACATGTCGGAATCTCTTTCACTATCTGCAATAATCAGGATTGCTTTTTTGTCACGCATAATATCAATTCTATTAAAATAGCTCTAAATGTCAATGAGCTTCCATGATTTAATGTTATGGTATAGGAATTTTAATTTAAAGTTTTCTGGGTTAAGGCTTTTTCCTTTTATTATCTCTGTAGCGGAGGTCTTTAGACCTCCATCATTCAGGCGGGGACGGGTGTAAGCGTTCGAAAAATTTTTTTACTTACTAGACCCATGGAATGGAAACCTAAAGCTTTCCGCTACATTAAGCGATCGTAGTCCTTCCCTGCGTTAAGTTCAGAATAACAACAGCTCAAACCAACTGGAGATAGATTATGGTGTGTTTGTATCAGGTGAAGAGTAAAAAATATGTTTCAACTTTACGGAAACAAATTTACGCAGATTTCTGAAGAAAAATAATCAAATGATTCAAATAACTAAATATTCAAATGATTGTCCTCAACGAACTGCACGGTCATAGTCGCCGTCGTCGATGAAGTCGTTGCTGCCGCAACTACCGTTGCCGAAATCGACAACCCAGGCGCTCGAGGCACTGGGACCAAAGAAACCTTTGTATGGATCAGACGTAATAATCCACTCCTGCTCTTCATCAAATTTTGCGTCAATATACAACTCATCTTTATTTTCAGTGCTCTTCATTAAAGACATTGCCTCCTCTAATGTCGGCAATCTCCAATCACTATATCCAGCAAGACTTTTACTATTCAACTGGCGTATATACGCATTTACTTCCTCAAAGTTTTTGTATGATGCACCAGAACCAGACCGCTGCCACATCAATCCACTGGCATGGTCTAATACCACCTTGCCATCTTCTTGTATCTCAAAATCATTGTTAAATCCATTGCCACTATCATAAATATCACGATCAAAAAAATCTTTCTCAACAAATATGGCCTTGATCTCCCTTTTTGAGAGAGGCGCAGGTGTGCTTCTAAATGTCGTTATCTTTTTCTCACGAATTGGTTTTGATTTAGGACTTGTTTTCTTCTTTTTTTGTCTCTCCTGCTTTATTTCTTCAATTGTTGAAACATCCATTTCGGTTTCCTTATTGTCATCTTGCTCTCTCAAACTGTTAACTATCACTTTCACCACATTAACAAAGACTTCTTCCTGTTCAGCCTTGGATATACCGATCAATGGTTTAGTAGGTGGATTCACTGCTTGAAATTTAGAAAGACTCTCCGTTTGTTCGAACATGCATGGACTAACGATCACCGGCAGAATAACTGCATCTTCTTTCTCAGCGACAGTCAATAACGGGGGCATCTCATCATTTACGATAAATTCTGAGGCAAGGAAGTCTGCACTGATGAGCAACACAGCTACTTTAGCTTTTTTGATGGCTTCTCTAATCTCCTTACGCCATTTCGAACCGGCCTTGATATTATCATCTGACCAAAGATCTATGGCTCCTTCCCGCTCCAATGGTTTCAGATGTACCTTAAGCCGTCTTAACCATTCTGCGTCGACATGGCTATAACTGATGAAAACATGTTTTCGTTCTGATTGAGAAGATGCCACCATACCTCCTTATAAAGAGAGTGGTGTATTCCGAACTTAATTAGTTTCTGTTGCAGAAAAAAATTCCTATTTTTCCATAAATTACAAAAATGAAATCATGATGTAAAGGGAAAATACAGTATAAGCAGTTGAATTTAACTAAGCTAAGACAATTATGAGTTTGTGTATGACCTTCCGTACTTATTAAGATATACTTTTTCATATTGTAGTTCTTCTTTTTTATGAGGAGGTTTTTTCTCGTCAGGATAACCAACGGCAATAATTGATTCCACCTTAAGTTTTGATGGAATGTGCAATACTTCTGAAACATAAGTTTCTGATGTTATAGTTTCATTGTGCATCCTCTCCCTGATCTGTATCCAGCAACTTCTAAGTCCTAAAGATTCTGATGCCAGGAATATAAACGTAGAGGCAATTGAACAATCCTCAACCCATACATCGCATCTATCTTTATCTGCACAGACAACTATCCCCAGAGGTGCGTTTTTTAAGAATTCTGACCCATGAACTTTTGCTTTTGACAGCTTTTCCAATAAATCATGCTCAGTAACAACCACAAATTCCCATGGATTAAGCCCTCTTGATGAAGGAGCCCGAAGTGCTGCTTCAATTAGCACTTCAATTTTTTCATCTTCAACTGGTTTTGCCAAGAATCTTCTAATACTTCGCCTTTTCTGAATAAGAGACATAAACATAAATTCCCCCCTATCTAAAAAGTGAACGATACAAACACTCTTAATTAGTCTATAATCATGAAGGTTTAACATGTCTTCCTGTCTAAGCTATGCAGCTAGTATAATGACCGAGTGTACGGAAAAAACGGTTCCGTTCCTTCCGGCTTGATGGTGGTAAATCCCGAGGAGGAAAACGATGTCTTAGAGGTTCGTCACATTTCCGGCATAGTGGGAAAGACACATAATCACACATAATCTTCCGTTTCCGTTCAGCAATAACATAAACATCATCATTCACCAGATTTCCTATCTGCGTATCGCCAGTCAGGTCATGACAACATGCAAGCACATCCCCTTCCCATGTAACGAAGGTGTGAAAATGAAAAAGCCCGCATTTTCCGGATTCTGTCTCAAGATATTTCGGATCATATACACCCGGTACCCTTAAATTTCCACCCCTGCTGTGACATAAGGTCATACTGGACGGCATATTGTTTTTCTCTCCTTACTGCCTCGAGCCATGCAGTGCCAAAACGCTTATCCGGTTCCATGTAATGCCCCTCACTCCATTCATTCCAAGACGCAATGAAACACAACTTAGGATCATTGTGTTTCTTTGTGTATCTAATCGCCCGACCAAGAAAATTGGCAAAGAGCTCCGGGTTCTCTCCGACGACTATTGGCCACCATGGATAACGACGTGGCTTATAAGAACCGTGTAGTACACCGCGTGGGGTGGCGTCCCATCCCGGTGATACAGACGGAAAATACGTGAGACCCGACTCCCTCTCAAAAGTTTCCCATTCATTGCTCCGCTTCTCAATCAGCTCACCGTAATCCTGTTTGTACTTACCTTTCCAATCTGGTAACCAGACATAATGGCTTACACTATCAAAGCCTGCCTTCTTGAAATCCGTAATCATAGCAGGCGCTGGATTAATAGCCATCAGATGAAGGCCCGGATATCCCTTCGCAGAAACATAATCTTTAACTTTGCTGATTGACTGAGACGATCGTTCCAGTCCTAACTGCTGAAGAAAAAAGGTACTGTCAAAAATGGAAAGTAGCGGCATACCATTTATACAAAAATAGTTGGATCGTGAAAAGTACCTTTCCTCAAGAAACTGGATTAGGTCCAGAAAGTCATCGGGATCGGTATACACCAGCCGACCGGGATTTATTTCCGGCCCAGGATCAAGCTTTATGGGTAGAACACCTCGCGGCATACGGTTGGCCCACATAAGTGCAAAGGGAAAATCTCCTCCACCATCCTTACTCAAAAACCCTTTATCAATAGACGCCTCGAACACACGCTTTCTACGTGACCAGAAAAAAAGCATACACAAAAAATCTACACCAAACTCACAGGCAAGTTCGGTCTGTTTGCGTGCGGTTGCGGGGAATGAATCATCATACGGGCCATTCAAAGGTAGCCTTGGTTGATTGTGGTCGGGAAATCGGGATGGTGCATTCAAAACAAGGTCCCATTCACTCCACCCCGATGGAAAATAAAGGTCTCGTACGGGACAGGCATGCCAACCGGGATATACATATGCACCAATTGCCACAGATTTATATGCACTATTCAACTTATTTCCCTTTCTCATGAAATGAATGTAAATACCCCTCTCCCACATGGGGCTGTGTCATAATGTCATCCCGAACTTGTTTCGGGATCTCTAAGGTTGCTAACCTATTGAAATCATTAGATTCTGAATCAAGTTCAGGATCAGAGACCCTGAAACTAGTTCAGGGTGACAATATAGTATTTCCGCAACAGATACTAATTATCAATTCATTGTGATGTATCTCCAGCCAGGATTTGACAAAGTTCATCGATAAAACCTATCTGTCCTTTTAAGATTTTTTCCTTTGCAACAGCAATCGTGAACCAACCAGCACGATCAACTTCAGGAAATTCCTGTTGCTTGCCGGAGCGTGGAGGCCATTCCATTGTGAAGGTGTTGCTTTTGATTTTTGAAGCATCACAGTCTCCCTCAACAGCCCAAACTGTTATGAGCTTACCACTAGGCTGTTTGATGGGTGTAAGTGCCACAAACTCTCCTTCAGCCTTAAAGCCTGTTTCTTCCTCAAACTCTCGCTTTGCAACCTCAAAAGGTTCTTCCTCATGAGCATACTCTCCCTTGGGAATAGACCAGGAACCGATATCCTTCTTTGCCCAAAACGGCCCTCCGGGATGAACAAGCATAACCTCTAATTCATCATTGCGCCAACGGTACATCAATAATCCAGCACTCTTCTTTGCCATGACAAAATCATCACAAAAAATACTATATAGTTAAGTAACTATAAAAATTACTTTAATGTTTGTCAATTTTCTTATAAAATTTGCAAGCACATAGAAAGTTATCAAAGAATATTGTTATGCACATTAAAATTTAAGTGAAAGCATTTGGTTCTGCAATGTTAATTTAAATAAAAGTAAACAATGAAATTCCAATTAACACCATACAATATAAACGCTTCTGATGAAGATTTAATCAATGATTTAAAAAAAGTAGCTACGGAATTAAAAAAAGATACTCTAACACATGAGGAATATAATAAAAGAGGTAGATTTTGTTCTGATACTCCTTCAAGAAGATTCGGTGGTTGGTTGAATGCTTTAGAAAAGGCAGGGCTAAAAAAGACAAGAGAATATAATATTTCAGAAGAAGAATGGTTTAATAACATAGAAGAAGTTTGGATAAAACTTCAAGAAATATTAATTTAAGACTTCGGTTTATTGTAATGAGAAATGACGATTTTAAATGTAAAATTTGTGGGCGTTCACCAGCTACACAGACAGGATTGAAACTCGAAGTAGACCATATAATTCCTTGGGATAAAGGAGGAGAAACTATCATAGAAAATCTTCAAACATTATGTTTTGATTGCAATCAGGGAAAATCCAATTTATCGATGAAATAAATTTCTTTAATCATTTTACTATCAAACTGCACATAATAAGGGCATTAACATTGACACAAATGCCGCCTTTCAGTTTTGTTGATGGGCGGCTATCAAAGCCATTTGTATTTATGAAGGTTTTCTCAATTTAAAGTAATAGGACTTGCATCTCGCCACTTAACAATAGTCTAAAGTTGGAGTGATACCAAATCTATCAACAAAACCAACATTAGCAATCATCAATTAGGACTAACTTGAATCTTTATTGAATAACCGAGTTGCTTAAGAAATCGCTCACATTCCTCCCATGTTAATCCAAATGCTTTAACATCCGCAACACCCAGTCGACTCACAATATCACGTAATGTCTCATAATTATCCTCCTCGAAATCACCATCCATCATAATATTTTCTGCCCAATCGACTAACTTCGCAAGTTCCAATTCATGATGTAAATACGATATTAGTTTCTCAGCCACTGTTTTTGATGTAATGAGCTGCATTCTTTATTCCTCCTATACTTTTTGATGACCTTTGTCTTCTGGATATTTTTGGTGAATTTCGATTAATTTATTATTTTCATCGTATACTTCTTGATAAAAACGGATTGTATTTTCGTTATCATCTACTATCTTAACCTGCATTTTCTTATAAAGGCATAGGTAGCTTCTAATAATGTAACACAAGTTAGAATAGCATAACATTTCTATATGTCAAACTGATTTACTATCAATTATTTATTCTTATCAACCTGTCAACTCTGATAAATCCTAACTTCTTTATATGGAGACCTCTTTATCAGGTCTACATTTCTCTACCTTTTGAATTTTCCCTTTTCCTTTCAAATAACATGGGTATTATGAAGACCATAAGATCACGGAAGATATCGTAGAAAAATTAAAAGGTGTTTATGGAATAAATAATTTAGTAAATGCTTTTAAAGAAAATAAAAAGGACTTTAACCAAATATTTAAGCCTGACGACGGGAAGGGACCGAAGAATCTAATTTACAGCTTCAAACCATCTATGCCATATGACATGGCCTATGCCTGAAAGCAGAAAGAGGAGATATCAAAGGAGTCGCCCCTCGACTGCACAGAAATGAAACAAGAATTGTTTCATATTGGCAAAAGTATTGTAGAAAATGACAAAAAGATATATTTATGCGAGCTGTTTGAAGGAACGATATGCTTAAGAGGTGTTCTAGTACCTCTTTAATTGTTTTAATTACTATTGAGTTTACTCCGAAGGTTATGGACTACTTATCACTATTCCGTCGATACCTTTAAAATGTTTCTTGTCAAAGGTATAAATGTATTTTATACCTCTATCTCTTGCAAATTCGCTTATCCATGTATCAATAACTGCTTTTTTTGTTCTTCCACTCTGAGCCACCTTCTTCCCTATATGTTCCTTTGCCTCTTTTCTTATATCATTAAAACTTGCCACCTTGCCTTTGTTTTTCAAGCATCCTTTAAATTCCTTAAGTGTCCTTGCCGCTTTGATTACGACTTTATCATCTTCTTTTTCAAAGACTACTACGTTTCCTGCATGGACATTTAAAAGTTTTCTTAACTCCTTTGGTAATGTAATTTGACCCTTAGACGTAATTTTTGCAGTTACTACCATACATATTCTCCTTACAATATAAATTATCCTTACGAATATAATATGGTAGTAAAATCTGGACGTCAAGTATAATTTTTTATCTGTAGACTTTTTTCATTTAGAAAATTATTCACTAGTTTCTGTTGCGGAAAGCTTGAATACCCAAAAATGTCATTTTTACCCGCCAGTTTTTGTGGCGGGCTGAACCATGTTCTTAAATTAATTCAGGACCTGGTTCAGGGTGACAATATAGTGTTTCCGCAACAGATACAAATTAGGGCATAATAAGCCCTGTTCATCTATCCACTTATCTGTGTCATCAGTGAAATCTGTGGTTTTATTATTTGGTTGCGGCTCTGCTGCTCTGTGTTTATCCAGTGAATCCTGTCTAAAGAATTATCTGGCAACCACCTTCGTAGTGACAGAGAGCTCTACGTTATCACGCATAAAAACAACCGTAATCTCGCTGCCTGCCTGCAACGCCTTTAAAACTTCAGAAAAGGTTTGCAAGTCTTCGATTACGGTGTCTTCAATACGCGCAATGATGTCACCCTCCTGAAGACCAACTTTATATGCCGGTGAATCAGGAGTCACACCGTCAAGGCGAACACCCTTACCTGTATAACCAAAATCCGGAATAGTACCCAGGACGACACGCCTTCTCTTATGTGGCTGTACTTTTTGTAACGCTGGAGTGACTTTTGTATCAATTAGTGTCGAGGTTAAGGGTTCAGGTCTTGCGGCAAGGTATTCAACTACTTCCTTCAAGACGGCAGCAGTCTTGACCAGACCTGCGGTATCGATTCTATCAACTGTGTCAGTTGGACGATGATAGTTGTCGCGTGCACCACTGAAGAAATGTACTGAGGGTACACCTGCATCGAGAAAACTCTTCTCATCGCCGTTGCCTGTATCTATGGTTGATTGTTTGATCGGAACGCCGGTAACATATCCAGCGCCGCGAAAGATATGTACCCATTCGCGTGCAGAGTGGGTACCGAATATGATTAATGCATCCTGACCTAACTGGCCGACTGTGTCGAGATTGATCATCGCCATAATTTTAGAGACAGGGTATTTCTTTGCCTGTCTAACGTAATGCAATGAACCGAGCTTACCGGCTTCCTCTGCGCTGAACGCTACGAACATAATCGTACGTTTAGTCTGCCATTTTTTACCAAGCAGGCGTCCCAATTCCAATAATACGGAGATCCCACTGGCATTGTCGTCGGCGCCGGGGTGAATTTTACCTTCGTTGCCTGCAAGAACATCAGGCCAACCGAGTCCGTGAGAATCGTAGTGAGCGCCAATAACCACGCTTTGCCCATCCCATTCTGGATTTGTACCCGGAATGATCCCTACTACGTTCTTAATGGTGACATCACGCTCAGGTTTATCTACCTTTTCAGTCCAGATTTGAAAATAATCATCTGGTCCATCCCCGCAGGGCCGTAGTCCAGCATCAGAAAACTGCTTTGCGATATAGTCGGCGGCCTTATCTAATCCAGCAGTACCGAGACCTCTTCCGGCCAGCTCGTCAGAAGCGAGGTATTTGATATCCTGTAACATTCTCGCTTCAGAGAAGACGGGAGGCAATTGCGCAAGGGAAACGCGCGGCGCCAGTTTGGCTATCGTTGGCTCCACTTCTTTATCATCACTTTGCAAAACGGCTATCGACATGGGTGAATTGACCACCGGCCATTGACCTTTAAATACGTTGGTGGGTTCATCACCGGTAAAACCAAGGTAGCTGTACTTGTTGTAGTGGGGGAGTTTCCTTCCCAAACCCGGCATTGCAGCCACATTATCCGTGGCAAGCCAGGCAAGGGCATATGCACTGTTAGACGGATGGCGTGCCATTATCACAACAGTATGTTGATCGCGTTTCAACTCTGTACTATCTATATGTATTGTTTTCTCCTTATCAACGTAATCGTAGTCGGATAGCGCCTTGTTGATCATGGGACGGAAGCTGTTTTCCCATCCAAACAACCAGACGGCGCGATCAGTTGGTAATTCATCTAACTCATTATCAAGCTTGATGTCTAACTGCACTGAGCGGCCTTTCTGCCAAACCTTTGCCAGATCCTGATAGCCCTGAAGAAATGATTCAGGCGCAGTCGCAGGTAATATTATCAAAACATGTTCGGCGCCAAAGACCTGGCTTATGGCTGGCGGGGTTTCATTGTGATCTAATATGCGAAAAACGTCAAATTCAGGATCGACGTCCAGGCGCACAGGCCGTGCAGGAAAATTACGTTTCAAATGATGCTGTTTAGTATCGACATCAATGCTGGTCTGGAATGCGTTCGCGACACCTTCCAAGTGAACGGCGATTGGCAATTTTAATCGATAGGGTTCTGTTTCCTGGGTTTGTTCAATAATGGCCGACAGCACGTAACCATCACCTTGCGGCTTCGCAGTAGCCTTGTGTACTCGCAGGGAGGGAGCACCGGCCTTCTTCACCCATTGTTCAAATATCAATGCCAGGGGATCATCAGTTACTTTATTGAAGGTAGTTTCGATATCATCAAAGGAGGTAACCTTAAACTTGTATTTTCGATAAAATTGATTCAGAGCCTTAATAAATACCTGATCTCCAAGTTGCTGGCGGAGCATATGAAACAACATCATGGTCTTGCCATACCCTACAGCCTCTGTGACTGCACTACGCCGGGAACGAAATTCGGAAAGGGGGAAGTCTTTATTAGCGGTCACATAGTTCGTGTATTTTTGTAGAACCGAACGACGGTATTCAACAGCCGTACCACGTTGTTCTTTTATGAGATGGTCGGCAAGATACGTGGTTAGACCTTCTGCCCAATTGCCTTTTTCATAATCAGTATATACCCCATTGCCCCACCAGTTATGAAGAATCTCATGGGGATAAGACGAATGAAGAATAAATGGAAAACGAATGACCTTTGGGCCAAGCAGCGTGAAAGACGGCATGCCATAGCCGGTTTCCCAGAAATTCTCTACCAGGGCAAACTTGCTATAAGGGTATGGGCCAAGAAGCTTTCGATACATATCGAGGTACTGTGCGGTTGTATCCAGATATTTTTGCGCAAGTTGCGGATCAGGTTTGCGTAAGAAAGCCATTGCATCCACAGCACCTGCAGCCTGGCCATATTCTGTAAATTCGGCGGATATAAGGTATATCTCCTCCTGCGGTTTGCCCATCACCCATACATCCCGCTGGGAATCTGCGCTGGTAGAACGTTTTGTACGCGCACCCTGGTTGACGGATGACCAGCCTTTTGGTAATTCAACATCCATGCTGAATGTCACCAATTCATCAACAAAATGCGGATACCAGAAGCTGGACCCGCTTAAGAATATCCCTTCCGGGGATATAATACCGGGTGATACGCTGAAACTGCGTGCATATTCCTCTCCGTATTCTTTAATGGGATGGAAAATCTCACCCTGATATTTGAGCGTAAACTGATTGATACCCGGTGGCAGCTTGACTTCAAAAAGCTCAAGCGTAACATTATCGCTCTGAATTGATGGATTGTTTCTGAAAAATTTACCTGCTTCCGCTCCGAAGTTTTTTCTTAGTATTGTATCTTTGTACAAGACTTCAGGTTTGAGTCCTTGATGAAGTGTGAAATGGAAAGGTTCCGTGCTCGTTGATGCCGGGGGCAAAGTGATTTTATCAACTACTTCAAGCCGGTGACTGTCCGGATGCAGCGTGACCTTAAGGTCATGGTTGATCTGGCCGAATGTTGTTGCCGACACGATCAGGATAAAAAAGCTGATTTGTAAAAAGCACCATAACAATTGGTACAATTGACACATTCGGCACAATTGGCATAATCGGTATTTCATTTTTTAATCTCCCTTTATTGTAATAGTCCATCCTTTTTTGACTGAGCTAAGCCAAAGCAGAGCTTAGCCAGAGGCTGTTTCCCAAACAGCCTTACATATGTGGTTCGTTTGGGAAACGAACCCTACATTCAAATTTATAAATAGCTTTCCTTGGCTGGTTCAATATTGTAGATTGAACCAAAATGTTTCGATTCAGGCTGCAAGCCTGAACCAGCATAGTAAATATTATAATCATTAGTATTTCTACAATCTACTAAATTGTTATATTCTGAATCTAAAGTGAAAACTATTGACAAAAATAATTAATGCCCTACAGTACAGTAAGGGATTTATTATAATTATGTATAAATATATCAATAATAGAAACATATCACATATGCCCTAACCCTTCCCCTTTGAAAATGGCTTCCGACACGAGCATGTCGGGTTTCTTACCCGACTTCAATGCTATTAGTCTCCCTCATGTACAACCCTCACCCTAACAGTCATAGACAGTCTAACACCCTCCATGCCATTATTTGTTTTCTAAAAAATAACCAAGAATATGCCACTTTATGTGTCAACTATTGTTGACAATGTTGTAAAAAAATAAACATCCCTCTTACCCTTTGTGTCACAATCACTTAAGACCTAAAGGGAGTGTCTTAATGCTAAATGTTCATTTTTTGTTGACAAACGATGTTTTCCTATCCCTTACCTCCCACACAAAAGCCATACTCTAACATACTAATATCCCATAACTTACAACAATAATTCCCCCTTGTCGAATTTCTGCGTGAAATTTGTACTGTAGATATAAGGAAAAGTGTTTATGTATTTTAACTACTGAGAGGGCACTGATAACGACAATTCCGATTAAAGATCGGTATTGCTTAGCAATTTTGTGAAACAAAATTGCCATAATTCTTGCAAATCAAAATAACACGGAGAAAACATGAAAAAGAATGAACATGATGTTCCTTGCATTAAACATGAGAAATTTACCACAAAGGACAGATTTCAGATGACAGATGACTTAATGACTGGTAACGAATAACAAATAACGCTTTTCATAGGGTGGGCACTGCCCACCATTTATATTATATATATTAATGACGCCCGCCATAAAACTCGGCGGTGCGAATGACGAATAAGTAGTGGTAGATAGTAATGAGCAAAATCTCTCTACTCTCTACTCTTTTAACAGGAAGGTGGTGATGTGTATGATTTTATGAGGGGATGTTTGGGGTCATGACATTGTAATCTTTACTTTGATCCGAAAATAAACTGGATTCCTCCCGAAAGGGAGGCAACCTTGCTTTCGCAGGCCCACCTGCAAAGCTGAGCTTAGCTCATGCCATTTGTCGGGCAGGGAATCTGATCCTGACTTTCGTCAGTGCCTGTCCTGAACTAGATTCAGGGACATGTTTTCATGCTTCGTGGTGCCCTGAAAGGGCATGAAAGTTTAATACGTTATAGACCTAAAAAAGGGATGTGTCCCTATTAACCAAAGATACAACGCGCCAATCTGGATGGCACTAGCGTTACCGAAATCGTGTCAGGATTGGGTAATCCCTTTGGCATGGCGTTACAATTAGACTCCGTCGAACCGATCCCCGAACCCACAATCATTGCCCTACTTGGAATCGGCCTGGCTGGATTGGGAGGAATGTATTTGAGGAGAAGGTTTAAAAGCTGTAAACAGTAAATGGTAAATAGTGAACAGTAAGCAGTAGCCCTGAACCATGTTGGGATACCACGTGGGGCAACAGTGGTATACACCACGTTGTGTACCATATCCCACTGTGGCGGTACAGGATAAACAGTAGGCAGGAAAAGATAAACCAAAATAACTCCGTAAACTCGCCCTGTACCAAAACGGTTCAGGGCTCGCCCGCCAGAATGACTTTGTCGGGCTGGCACGGGGCAGGCAGTGAATAGTAAATGTTGAGAAGAAGGGTTGGAATATTTCAGAATGCTATTTGGGAAGTAAATTAAAAGCCTTTCTGTGTTTTGGTTTATATATTCTAAAATGCTTACGATCAAGAGTAAAAACAGTTGTGATGTTTCTTTCTTCTGCCAATGCAACAAGTGATGCATCAGCAAAATCTATGGGAAGGTCATTGTATTTCTTCATAAGCTGATAGATTCGATTAATATGTTTTGAATTTTCTGAAGATATATCCAAACCACCAGATACGATAAACTCAAAGCACAATTCTTGTGCAAGAGAAGAAAAATTCAAAAGGTACATTACTTCTGTTAAAATTGGCCATGTTGTAATAAGTGGTTCGCTAATACTCAAAAAAGTCTTTTTGCAGGTCTTATGGTATTGGTCGTCTCTGTCAAAAAGGGCTACAAGAGGGCCAGTATCGATAATGATCATTATTTCTTGTACTTGTTCTTGTTTTTCTTTATCCTTTTAAGTACCTCTGAACTGTGATTAATAGAAAGACGGCCATGAGCGCTGCCCGGTATACTTTTTTCTAATTTACGATAAATAAAATGTGAAAGATTTTTATCAATTTCTGCGATTTCTGAAAGGTATTTATTAAGAGACCTCCTTATTATTTCTGTTTTGTTAACATTCAGTCTCTTTGAAATCTGGGTTATCTTCTTTTCAAGTTCTTTGTCTAATCTCAAACTCATAGGCATAACCTATCCTCCTGTACATTGTATCTCAAGAACGTATCACACATAAACGTTATTGTCAAGAATAAACTACTTAATAGAATAGTAGTAGAATAGTAGTTTGGGTAACCCCGCCTGTTTCAATACACTATTTACAATCACTTACAACTTGCTATTTCAGATCGCTCGCTAAAAAAATGAAACGGGATTTCTGTCCTTTTAAATTTACTTATGCTTCCATTTGCCTCAAGCAATTCAGGAATCAATGTTTTTAGTTTTTGTACCATGTCCTCTAAATTTTCAGATTCTGTTATAAGCCCGGGGACGTCTTCACTAGTTGCTACCCATACTCGTGCTTCATTGTCCCAGATTGCCTTTACATGGATAATTTCTTGGTCTATCATTGCCTTTTTTCTCTCCTACAGTTTTATTCGGTATCTTATTACTTTCTTTCATAAAGGACTTTTCCATTCTTAAAAAATATTCTCTAATACATTCATTATGTTGTCGTAAATTGTTGCTGTGATTAAATCAATAAAAATTTAATTCAAATTTTTTTGCTAATTCGTAATCAGTTGTCCCTCGCAAAAATTCATGAGAAAATTAAGCAAGTTTTTTTATAAAAACTTTGGTACAATATATTTAATTGTGCGGCGAAGCCGCAACCAAAGTGCCTAAAGTGAACTAAATCCCCCTTAGTCCCCCCGCTTCTTGCTTTCGCAAGAAAGCTGCGGGGGGGAAACCCGCCTGCTACCTGTCGAGCAGGGAGGGGGATTGAAAGTAAATAAATGAAGGAGTATTTAGGAAAATGAAGAAAATTGCCTTAAACATCCTAATATTACACGTTTTCCTTTTTGGAATGAGTTGCTTTGTGTGTGGCGCTGATGAGTTAGAAGATAAGGCTTTGTCTTTGTTTGGTGAAACCCAAAAAGCTTCGGTCTTCTATCTTGATAACGGGATGGAAGTCATTCTCATAGAAAATCATGCCAGTCCCATGATTACGGCATTTACAATCGTCAAAACCGGTAGTCGCAATGAGGACGCGGCAACAAACGGATCTGCACATTTTCTTGAACATCTGCTCTTTAACGGTACGAAAAATCGTACACAGAAGGAGCTCTATGACGAAATGGATTATTATGGCGGTTATAATAATGCCCATACAGGACCTGATTATACCAACTTCATGATCCTGATGCCGAAGGAGTATATTGAGCAGGGAATGGACATCCAGGCAGACATGCTTTTTAACTCTACTTTGCCTCCTGAAAAGTTTGAAAAGGAACGAGGCATCGTTATTGAAGAGATTGGTAAAGGCGCAGACCATCCAACACAGCAGGTATACGATCATTTTGTACGGACTTTATACTCCGGCACGCCTTATGAGCGACCTGTGCTCGGAACTGTTTCCACGATTTCTCATCTAAAACGTGATGATGTGCTGGCATATTATCATAACTGGTATGTACCTAACAATATGACATTGATGGTCATCGGTGATTTCACAACCCCGGAAATGGTAGATTTGGTTAAGAAGAAGTATGGCCCATATCCTGCCGGCCCTCTTCCGGAACATAAACCTGTCATGCTGATACAGCCGAAAACACTGCGAGTTGTCCGGGCAAATGGTATAGGAAAATTTCCTGTCGATCGTCAATATCTTAATATGGGATACGTATTGCCTGCGCCTGCATCTGAGGAATTCTTTTCATTACAACTGCTGGCCGAGTTTCTTGGCGGCAAAAAGGACTCAATCCTGGACGTCTTGTTCGAGCAGGAATCCAATAAAAATCTGGTTAATTCGATCAATGCGAATGTAACATTTAATAGTGATTTTTCAACACTGCAAATCTCCGCAGAACTTCCCTTAAATACCGATGTAGATCGTGTTATAGATTTGATTACACATGCTGTACGGGATATGGCGATAAATCCTGTACAAATGAGCGAGATTCAACCGATCTTGGTAGCAAGGGCCACGCATGAAATTTACTTGCAGGAAAAACTGCATTACTATGCCATGATGAAATCAAGCTATCTTGCCGCTGGTGGATATGCCTTTCTCCGTGGATATATGGACAGTATAATGAAGGTAACACCGAAATCAATTCAGGACGCTGCATTACAATATCTAAAATCCCAGTTACCCGTAATTACATTAATGTCCCCGCCTTTTAAGCCGGCTGAAACAGTCAGTGGTCAGACACAAAATCAATACCACATGGAAACACTGGAAAATGGCATGACCGTTGTTGTAAAAGAAAACCGTGACAGCCGTGTTGTTGGAATACACCTGTTAGCAAAAGGACGGAGCCTGTGTGAAGGTAAAGAAAAGTGGGGTATGGGAGAGATTTTACAGCGAATGCTGCTTGAAGCAGGAACGACAAATCATCCTGAAGAGAAATTGTATCATGCACTTGAATCCATTGGCGCTGAGTTAAAACTCCATGACAATCCTAATATCCCTTATGACGATTACTACAATTCACCCCGCTTTGCTTTCATGAGATTGAAGGTAATAGATTCCTTTTTCGAGAAAGGTGTCAGATTACTTGCAGAAATGGTATCCCAACCTCAACTTACAAAGGACGCTTTTGAACGGGCTAAAAAGAAGGTCGTCTCACTTTCTGCCACAACTGCTTTAAGTACACCTAAAGTTGCCAGCAGAATGCTGTATGACAATCTATTTGTTACAAACCCGGGATTTGGATGGACGCTTGGTAGTGCGAAGGATATAGTGAATATTAGCCTTGAAGAAATAAAGACCTTTCATGATAAATTGTACAATCCCTCAAATCTGGTGCTGACTATTTCAGGTAACCTGTCGATTGACAACGTAATGAAGCTTGTAAAAGGCAATTTTGGTGGGGCATGGGGAGAGGCAGGATGGCAACCGCCGGTATTTAAGTACCAATACAGAAAACTTGGCAAAACAGTACATCAGAAAATCGGCAAATCACAATCATACATTATCGTTGCAAATACTTGTGACGTTGAAGAGAAAGATCAACCAGCCCTGCATATTCTCAGTAATATATTTTCCGGGAGACTTGCTTTTAACCTTAGAGAACAACAGGGACTCGCCTATACCATTGGCACGCACTTCCCAAAATACAAGGAAGCACGCTGGTATAATGTTACCATGGGGACAAGACCTGAAAACATCGAAAAAGCCATTTCCGGCATTCGAGAAGAAATCCGGTCAATACGAGAAGCATCTTTCGATGTTGCCGACGTACAAAAAACAATCAATGCAGTTTTAGGACGTCGGGGTATGCGTCGTATGGATCGTGTGAGCCAGGCATACTACATAAGCATGGAAATACTTAATGACAATTTACCCGAAGCAGACGACCAGTACGGCGAAAAACTAAAGGCAGTCACCCCACAGGATATAGAACGCCTTGCGCCCATTGTATTTCAAAATGACGATCATTTGATCGTGATCGTGGAATAGTTCCCCAAAAAGGTAGAATGACAATAAATAATCTAAAAATTAGTTAGATGAACCGTACTTGATCTCGTAGAAGGTCTTCAGATATTCCAAGATACTTTAGTTCACTTAGAAATTTATTGATGGTTCCTTGCTTATAATTGAATCCGCACAGATTTAAAAGAGCATTACCCAACCTGG
>MAYW01000065.1 GCA_001723765.1 Candidatus Scalindua rubra | reverse complement strand
CGTTACCACACGTACCATTACTCAGGATTGTAACTTCCAACACAGTCGTTCCTTCATGACCACGTCTTTGACAGCTTAAAGGGTAGAGGGGCTTGAATATATTTTTAATAATAACGCTTGTTGTTACTCCTTTTTCCCTAACATCAGCTATTATTTCTTTGGAATTTACAGTAGATATATCGGTTTGTCGATTTTGTGATTGTTTAATGTTGTTTTTTTCTTGAGTCTTAAAGTATTCAGTACCATAGATTGCATCTTCCTTTTTCAAGTTATTACGTGGATACTCGATATCCTTCACTTTGCTTAAGGCTTTTGAAGAGACAGCCTTGCTTATGTCATCAAATCCCTTTTTTTGTACTACATTATTTTTGACCTTATTCTGTTCTTGTTTTGAGTTTATAGGTTCTTGTAAAGGTTTGTGATCTTCGATTGTTTGTTCTTCTATCTGCTTGACATCTTTACTTATATCATTAATTGATTTTGTGGAAGCAACTGATGCGGCTGATGGTATAAGATGCAACTTGATACTGGATTCACCCTTCTTGAGTATCACTTTTGGCTCAGAAGTTATAGCTAGTAACATTACTAATCCCAAGTGTAATGATAAGGCTATTAATCCAGCTATGATTAGGTTTCTTTTGTACATATTTAGATATTGGGGGATTTAGGAATTAAGGGATTAAGGAATTATCATACATCAGTACATCAACTCCCTAATTCCTCAATCCTTCAATTCCTCAATAGTTGATTTTCCAAGAGGTTTTGTTTCAAAATGTACTTCTCTTATCTCGTCTCTTCTCAAGGTATCAAGCACGTTTATTACGACTCCAAGGTCGGCTTCTTTATCACCATTAATAAAAATCTTAACACCTTTTTCTGTCTTTGTTCTTATTTCTTCAGAAAGGTTTTCAAGAAGGACCTCTTCCTTATTAAGAAATATTTTGTTATGTTTATCCACAGTGATAGAAACATAATCCTTTCTGTCCAACTGAGCCGTTGCTGCCTTCGGGAGCTCTACTTTAAATCCGCGATGAACCACCATAGATAACATTGCATAGATAAAGAAAACCAATAGGAGAAAGACGATATCAATCAATGGTATCATCTCAATCCTTGGACCCTTTCTTCTTAGATTAAGATTTATCTTCATCTTTATTTTTGCTCTTTATGATATATTTCGAAACTGTTTGTGCATTTTTCTATACTTCGTGCAGCCCTTTCTACCTTAACAACAAAGTAGTTGTATGGAATTATAGTGGCAAGTGCGATAGTTAAACCAGCCGCTGTAGTAAATAGCGCCTGTGCTATCCCTCCTGTAACAGCCTTTGGATCCTCAATACCAGCTTGTCCCAGGAAATCAAAAGAAACTATTATTCCGATAACTGTACCCAGAATACCGAGCAAAGGAGCTAAAGTTATTATTGTATCCAGAATAACCATCCCTCTTTTCATCCTGTCTATTTCATCTTCTGCCGCCATTTCCAGTACATTCAACATGGAGGACTTATGATGTGAAAGAGCAAAGCATACTATTTTTATTAAATAGTCTTTTGACTTCTTGCCTAGAGTTAGAGCTTTTTCATAAAATCCTTTTTCGATTTCGCCAAATATTTCATCTAACAATCTGCGGTCCATTCTCCTTTTCTCCCTCGACCAGAAGATAATTCGCTCAATGGTGATTGTAAGAGAAATAAGCGAACAAATCAGCAGAGGATACATTACGGGACCGCCTTTTATAATGAGATTCAGCATTGTTTCCTACCCTTTCTCCATCCATAGTAAAATAATCCTAAACATATCATGATTACTATAACCGTTATCCGGGATATGTTTGATTTGCTTATGCCTTCTTCAGTTTCCTGATCTTCCTCTTTCATTTCATATCCTTCTATTACCTCAGTTTCTTCTAGATCTGTGATATCAGTTTTCTGTTCAGTGCTTTCATCAGGTTTATCTTCGGACTTTTTATCCTGCATCGTTTGGCCGGGGCCTTGTGCGGCCATAACGGCCTGAGTCTTAATAAGCTTGCTTATTTCCTCTTTTCGTTCATTCAGTGCCTTACCTGTTGCATTCTTCATTCTTTCCGTGTATTCGGTCTGTGTCTCATTAGTTAATAAGCCTGCATGAGTTGCAACATCCATTGCGTACTGTTCCAGATCTGGGTTATTGCAAATATTTTCACTGCATGCGGCGCTATTCTCAGTCACGGACGCAATGTATTCGGCTGCCAGGGTTTGTTTGACTACTTCAATAGGTTGCCAATAGCCTTTTCGGATGGTATCCAACATTCGGGCGACAAGGGCTTGATAGGCATAAGGATTTTTTTCACTGAAAAATTCTTCCAGATCCATTCCGTATTTGTCCGTAACATATACATCATAGGTTTGCTCCCAACGGGCAGCGTCAATTGTTTCCGGCATGGTAACTTGCCAGCCCCACATATTCTCAACAAATTCCGCCATTTTATTTGCCCCCTCAAAGCCTTCCTTTTTCATTCCCTTAATCCACTCAGGATTCCAATAACGGGAACGAAATTCCATCCCCATCATCCTGTCAATTGTTGTCATCTCCGGTCTGGCAGGATTCATTACATTTGTAACGACCAGGTCAGGCGATTCGCCGTCCAATTCACGAATTGTCGCAGCAAGCCCTCCTGCATACATGAAGAAGTCATCATTATCAAGAGTGCCATAAAGATTAGTAGAACGACTGTGAAGAACCATATCTGTGCCGCTTAATACCATCTTATAGACATCTTCCATCGGTTCGCCCCACAAACCGTTTCCGTAACCATAGCTCATATGTTTAAGGTAATCTTCTGCTACCACAGAATCGTCCTTCCAGCTCCCGCTGGCGCTGACAATCCGTGAAACGTTCAGGTCATAACGTCCCGGAGGTTCATCAAAGATACGCACGGCGGCATACTGTTCAGCCTTCTTTTTCGGCCAGCCTTGCTGAATCAAATTTTCTGTAACTTCCCGTATATGCCTGCGTACCAGATTATGTTCTTCATCAAGCATCTTTACCATCTGGACAGCCTGATCTATGTATTGGGTCAGTTGTCCAAACATCTCCTCTGCTGCTGAAGAGACAACGATATCTATTCGAGGGCGTCCCAATACATCTTTCGGTATTATCTGAATCCCCGTTACCTTTCCCCATTCATTCCAGATAGGTTCAACACCTAAGAGGTAAAGTATCTGGGATTCCAGGATTCCCTCATGCCGTATGGTTTCCGTACCCCATATAACAAATGATAATTTGTCAGGGTATTTTCCGTTATTTTCTGCACGATAATTATCGAGAAGTTCTTTCGTCAGTTTGACGCCTACCTGCCATGCCTCTTTCTTTGGTATCTTATCCGGGTTGAACGCGTAGAAATTCTTTCCCGTGGGTAATGAGTTCGGGTTTCTCACGGGATCGTTTCCTGTTCCGGTAGGTATATATCTCCCATTCATTGCATTGATTGTGCTGGAGAGTTCCCTTTCCGCGCCTTCCTGAATATGCTTATCCAGTTCTGTTGCAGAGATATCCGCGGCAACTTCCCTTATCGCCTGAATTGTGGATGCGCGAAGCGATACTTCCGGCTCCTTGCCGAAGGTGTGCAGACCATAAGGCATATTTAGCTCTTTTAATTCATCGAGATATTCCCCTATACTGTGAATAACTTCGTGGTCAAACTTGTGAGGATCACCATTTTCGGCATCAACATTCAGCGATTCGCTGATTTCTATATCCTTCTCAAGCCCCAGAGCCTTAATTTTCTTTATAATATTTTCCATGTACTGCCTTGCCAGTGCGGCGTCCTGGTCAAGAGATCTATGATGGTCGCTGATCAGTTCTTCAAGCTCGGCATATTCGTGATAGAGTCCACCTTTCTTCAGGGGAGGAATCATATGGTCTATAACAACAGCCGCCCCCCGCCGTTTTGCCACAATCCCTTCACCAACATCATCCACGATATAAGGATAAATCACGGGTAAATCCTGAACCAGTGCCTCAGGCGGATCATCACCTGAAAGGCCGTTGCTCTTACCGGGAAGCCATTCATGTGTGCCGTGCGTACCAAAGTGAATGACTCCATCAGCCCCAAAGCCGTATTTCAGCCATAGATAAACCCCTACGTACTGATGATGAGGTGCCAGATCTTTATTGTGATACATGGCTTCCTTATCCTGCAGCCAGTCTCTGACCGGCTGTGGAAGTATAACAACATTACCGCGTTGTATAGTGGGAATAACCATAAACTTCTTGTTTTGTTTCGGGTCTGTCCACATCATAACGTCTGATTCTTCTACCGGTCCCCAGTCACTGTTTACGTCTTTAATAAATTCGGCAGGTAATTTCCTGCTCCACTTCCGGTATTCCTCTAATGACAGCAAGACGCATTTGCCACCGCTTATCATTTTATCAAGCTCTCCGGGTGCCCAGGTACCTATATTTCGCCCGTAGTTAAGTGAATTATCAAGGAGGACATCCTTATCGATTTTTTCATGGCCGACATTGAAACCGGAATCTTTCATTTTCTTCAGGACATTCTCAATACTGGCAAATACGTTTAGATAACTAGCTCCGATCTGCTGCTTTCCCGGCGGATAGTTCCAATAAAGTATTGCCACCTTCTTGTCACTGTTTTCTTTATTCTGCAAGTTGATCCATGCCCTCATGCGGTTTACAACACTCCTGACCTGTCCGGGAATATCTTTCCGTTGCTCTACAAAAAATCCCGTCTCATCATCCCTTTCCCGCATGCGATAAGAGACCACAGTGGGCTGGATAAGACCGGCAATCTCAGGAATGGCCAGCTGCCAGCTTACTTCCAGAGAACTCAATCCTACCGGATCGTTCTCCCACGTCTTTCCATCCTTTCCATAAACCGTAATGAGATTAATCACCGGAACCCCGCATTTTTCAAGGGAATCTGCAGCCTTAAAATTTGAAAAGCGGAATAAGAAAGAAAGTATGCCTGAAACCCTTGAAACACCATCAGGATCAATCAGTAATTTTTCTATGACCTCAGAGGCCGGATAACCAAATGCCGTAAAGGCGTTCAGGCCTTTCTCTTCAAGGGTATTTGCTAATTCATCTTCTACAGCGGTCTGTCCCTGTTCATAAAAAGAGGAGAAAGTCAGGACTGCCACCCATTCTGCACCCTCTTTATAGTAACCTGCTTCACGATACCACTGCTTGTATTCTTCAAATGTTTTGAAAAGCCTTCCTTCCTTTTCGTGGCGATGATAATAAGCCATCTTCAATCCTTCTTGAAAAGGTTTTACATTTAATTCTGGAACCCGGAGATATTTCTTCAATGAAAGGAGTATCATGTTCTTAAAGTTTTCCGGGTTTCTATGTTTAAAATAAGAGCGGATTTCACTATCATAAGTTAGTCCGATGGCGGCATATTGTGTGTTCAATCCCTTTGTTTCTCCAATGGCCAGGATTGTAGCCCCTTTATGGATTACGCCTTTCAATACTTCAGAGTCAAAACCAGATTGAGTTGGTGTGGATAAGCGGATACCATGCACGTCAAACATAATAATATCTGAATCCATGATTTCCGTGGGGTTAAACCCTGAATCCAGGTCCGTTTTACTTATGAGTTCAAAGTTAACTCGATCTTTGATGAAGGGGTACTCCTGCCAAATCGTCTTGATTGACCTGACGATACTTGATGTCATATAGTTACCCACGATAAAGGTGTATTTCTTGATACTGTCATGATGGTCCCCATGTGAATGTTCTTCATGTGAATGACCCTCGTGGGCAAGAGAGGCATGCAGAAGGCCAAAGAGAAGGGCAAACAGGATTAATATTGCGTATTTACTCGTTTTTAATGTGACGGGTTTCATTAAATCTTTTTAAAAAGATTTTCCATTTTAAAATTTTTTTGCAGAGGTAGGGTGGGTTAAGCCCTGTGGAGTAGAGCTACTATATTACTCCACAGGGCGAACCCACCATATACAAATACCGTTAAGGTGGATTCGGCTTAGCGGCTCAAACCTAAAGGTATGAGTTACATCCCTTAATTCCGATGCATCGGCTTCGTATAAACTGGTTATTGTATGTAACTCATGGCTTAAGCCTTGATGACATAAAAATCATGCTAGCGACCGTAGTCTGCCCAGAGGGTGTTAACCCGCCTTTCGTAATTTTATGGATTAAACTATTACTCCTTATCTACCTTAGGAGAACAGACATCCTGGGTGTAAATCCATTTCGTACTATCATCTTTATGGAGAACACGTTCATAGGCTAATTTGTACTCAACGATTATTGGAGGTCTAAAGACCTCCGCTACATGCTAAGTTTTAATCCAAAAAAGAATCTTGCTCCTGCTGACCTGAAGCCCAATATTTCATCGTACTGAATGTCTAGCAGATTTTCAGCCCTTGTATAAAACTGTAAGTGTCCTGAGTAGTCGTATGTCAATGTTACATCAAGTTTGTGTACTCCTGTGTTAGTCCTTATCCTCGGTCTTCCCGTAGGTGTTATTCCACCGCCATTAGTACCTTCTCTGAAATTTCCGATTATTGTATCGTCGACATTAAGGTTAAATTTGTCCAGGAAACTATAATTGATGTTTACAGAACCTTGCTTCCGCGGCTGTCTCCTCAATTCCTTCTTTGATCCATCTCTGGTATTGGTCTTTGTAAATGTACCTCTCAATGTTAGACCTTTAAATGGCTTAATTACTACTTCGGTTTCGATACCCTCTGTCCTTACAAAACCAATATTCTGCGCCCTGAAGACGCCACCCCCTATATCAGTTGATTGAATAAGATTTGAGAATCTGTTATTAAAATAGGTTACGCCAAAGGAAAGTTTATCTTCCAGCAGGTATTGCTCAAAACCCAGATCGTAACTTTCGCTTTCCTCTGGTTTCAGGGTAGGGTCGCCGAAATTTGGAAAGAACAACTGATTTAGTGTAGGACCCCTAAACCCCTTTCCATAATTAACCTTAAATTTTGTATCTGTTTCTTTCAGGAGATAGGCAATTGAAAACTTAGGATTAACGTCCTTTCCAAATGTGTTGCTGTCATCTATCCTCACACCTGCGTTGAAGAAGAATCTATCCCATAGTTTAAGTTGATTCTGGAAATACCATCCTCTATTGATTAAGGCCTTATCAAAATTGCGATTGTCAGCCTCCTGGTCTTCAAATTCAAAACCGAATATAAAAGTATCAATATCCTTATATTTCAAGGTATGTTGCCAGTCTCCTGTGTAAATGTTTGTATCGAGACGGAACCTGGAACTTGAGGTTTCGTCCGTACCTGGACTGAGTCTGTCAATACTTATCAAGTCGGCATCAGCAAACGAGAATTTTAGTTTGTGACTCCACCAATCGGTCAAAGATTGATTGTAAACTGCGTTCAGGTTAAAATCTTCATTTTGTGAAAATCTGTTGGGATCCTGTCTGAATGCGCCGTCATCGATAGCTACCATGGAATCGTTGTATCTCATGGTGGTTTCAAATCCCATTTTTTCGTTGATTTTATACCCGAACATTGAAGATATATTAGTCTTGTCATAATCATCATCAGCCCCGCGTCCATCGCTGTCAACCCTTGCCACATCAACAGAATAATTAAATTTCTTTATACTTCCGCTTGAGTTGATTGACTCATTATAGGTTCTTTCGAGTGTTCCGAACTCCGAACGAATGCCGAACTTCGGCTTACCCTTGCCTTTCCTAGTGATTATATTTATTAAGCCACCCATGGCATCGGAACCATATAAAGTGCTTTGCGGTCCCCTTATTACTTCTATTCTTTCTATATTGTCGGTTGTGAGGTTTGCGAAATTGAATGATCCTGTGGTTGGACTGTTTACCTGTACACCATCAATCATAACCAGAACCTGATCTGTACCAGAGCCTCTAATTGTTACGTTTGTTATCCTACCAATAGAGCCGGACTTGCGTATACTCAAGCCGGGTACACTGCGGAGGGCCTCGAAAATAGTAGTTGCCTTTTGCTGTTCGATCTGTTCTCTTGATACTATTGTTATTGAATCTGCCAACTGGCTGACCGGTGTTTCTGTCCTCGTTGCAGTAACAATGATTTCTTCGATATCTTCTTCAAACTCTAAAGATTCATTTTCATCTTTTATTACCTCCCCTTGTTCCCCTCCTTGCGAAGGAGGGGATGAGGGGTGGTTTCTGACTTGATCTTTAGCAAATTTTTCATGATAAAAATTATTTTCAGAATAGCTGATACTTGGTAGAAAATTAATTGATACAACAAAAAGTATGAATAAATGGTATTTCATTTCTTTCTCCCTTCCCCTCGGAAAAAAGTTTTAGAAAAAATGTGAGATAGGTCTCCTGGCTTTCGGGTCTTCCTACTTTCTACGCCTTCCCATCTCGCTCTTTCCTAAGAAAGGGCTGGACAGTGGCATTTTGCAGATTTCGTCGCCGATTACAGTTGCGGGGCAGCTCCCGTTACCCGAAGTTAATTCGGTAGGGATTCCCTTGTATCTCACACACAATAAAAGTTCTTATAAAACGTTACTGCAAATGATCACCTCCTTTTTGACAGGATTAACAGGATGAACCAGATCTTTAAATATTCTATTTATCCTGTTATCTTGTCTAATTTTTAGGTCTGTGTTTATCTGTGTCCTGAATTAAAATTCCTAAACATTAAAATAAAAAAACCCGAATCTTCGATGGGAAGGTCCGGGTTTTATATAAAAACAAATAACGTATCTCACCTTCACCTTCTTTACCCCGTAAAGAAACAAATTCTAACGGAGTTTACCATCGAAGAATTAATGTGAAGCATTTACGGGCAGGTCTTCTGACTGTCGGGTCATCCTAATGGCTGCGCCTTCCCATCCCGCTCTTTCCTAAGAAAGAGCGGGACAGTGGCTTTTGTCTTGAATTAAACTCAAGACATGCAGTGTTCGTCACCGATTACAGCGGCGGGTCCGTGCCCTTTTTAAGGGGCTTCCCTATTATGTCGCAACTAGCGGGTTGCTATATGCGAGCACCCGTAAACGGATTCAAATTTTCAAAGTTCGTTATCAAAAAAAACTATATCGATATCGAGAAATATATAAGCTATAGAAGTTGTTGTCAAGAAAAATATCATAAACTTTTTAAGACATAATCTATGTAAAAAAGACATAGCTTTTTAGCTACGATTAATGTTATCAAAAAAATATTCTTGGGTTTTCAAAGTTTACTGTATAAAAATACTTGACAATTGATAATGAATATTTATATTAGAAAACTCTTTAAACTAAAATGATTGTTTAAGGAATCATGTTAAGTTTTGTTAGTATTAGTAAAAAAGCTGTGTTATTTTTTTTAAAGTAGGGAGAAATAAATGAAGGCAATAGTAGATGCTGATGAATGTACGGGTTGTGAGCTTTGTACGCAAACATGCCCTGAAGTTTTTGAGATGCAGGATGATATAGCAGTTGTAACGGCTAATGAAGTTCCTGCTGACGCAGAAGAAACTTGTAGACAGGCGGCTGAGGAATGTCCTGTTGAATGTATAAGTATTGAAGAATAATTGTCTTGTTAAATCTAAGAGAAAAGGGTTCTTTTAAAGGCTGGAAGTTCTGTGGAACACAAAAACCTTAGAATCTGTTAAGGGTAATATCTGAATACCACGCCTCTACTTTTCCGTGTGTTCGGTCTGCATTGGTCTGAAGTCCCACATAAACAATCCCAGGTGGTTCATGCCCAAACTCCTGAATATAGTCCTCGTAATGATTCATCTTGTAGCTCAGCCACTTACCTACACCTTTTTCACCACTCTGTACTGTTATCATCCTTGCCCTGTCCTCACATGGATTTTTAAATCGTTCTCCCACAGACAGGTTATTCCCGTATACGTAGACTAAGATCTTGTACCTGCCAAATAGCAGAGGGAAAAACGGCTTATTATAGACTATACATACAACAGCAGGGTAATCGTCGCCGCCGACTTCTTTCTCTCTGCTATCGGGAAGGATATTAGAGACCTTCCATTTCCAGCTTAAAAAAGGGTATTCTTTAGGACTAAGATGTACGGGCTTAAAGGTGATAGAACCGCTGTCATTGGCGTTTATGTAGAGCATGTTCTTGCCTTCTGACTGTATCAGCCTGGGTGTAGTTTTATTCCTAATCTTTCTGCAGATGCCTTTATGGGTCTTCCAGCCTATAGGCTCACCCTTAGCCAGCTCTTCCTCAGTAAAGGTCGTTATAGGAAAAGAATCCTGTGGCGTCATCTCAGAAGCAGACGTACAGGAACAGAGAAAAAAAATAGTCATGATTACGCTTCTCATAAAATACATGTTAAATTTGTGTAAGTGTAAGTGATTAGTGTTAGTGAAGTAGGGGCGTATAGCCATACGCCCTTACATACCTACACATGTACTGACACTTTCACTGCTTCTTTGGTTACGGCTTTGCAGCCTCTGTGTTCTCTGCGATTTGCGGTAAACAGGCCTTTTGCCCTGTATTATTAAAGTAATTTTTCAGCAATCTGAACTGCATTCAATGCAGCACCTTTTAGTAAATTATCACTTACAATCCACAGGTTTAATCCATTATCGACAGAGTTGTCTTCCCTTATTCTTCCAACAAATGTATCATCTTTGCCAGCGGCATCAGTCGCCAATGGATATAATTGTCTTGATGGGTCATCAAGGACTACGATACCTTCTACTTTGCTTAACAGGTTCCTTGCTTCATTGGGACTTAACTTCTCTTGAGTTTCAACGTTAACCGACTCACTATGGCTTCTAAATACTGGTACCCTTACGGTGGTTGTGGTTATACGTAAAGATTTGTCGTCCAGAATTTTTTTTCGTTTCATTAATCATCTTCATCTCTTCCTCTGTGTAACCATTTGACAGAAAGGCATCACTCTGTGGTATTTGAGGTAAGACGTTAAATGCTATCTGATGGGGAAATACGTTGCGATTATATTCACCATCATTAGAAAGTACATGTTCAGTTTCTTTCTTTAATTCATCTAAGGCCTTGAGTCCAGCTCCGGATACTGCCTGATAAGTTGAAATTACGACCCTTTTAATTTTAGCAACAGCATGTATTGGTTTTAAAACTTGAACAAGCTGTATAGTTGAGCAGTTTGGATTTGCAATTATACCCTTGTGTTCTGCTATCTTGTCTGCATTCACTTCCGGCACAACCAGTGGTACATCGTCGTCCATTCTGAAGGCGCTGGTGTTATCCACAACAACGCAATTCTTTTCTATCGCATAAGGTACAAATTCCCTGCTTATTTTACCTCCCGCGCTAAAGAGTCCAATGTTTATCCCTTCGAATGAGTCTGTAGTTAATGTTTGTATCTGTATCTCTTTTCCGTGGAAGGTTATATTCTTTCCTGCTGAACGACTTGAGGCTAGTGGTCTTATTTCATCAACAGGGAAGTTTCTTCTTTCAAGCACTCTGAGCATCTCCGTTCCTACGGCACCCGTAACCCCTACTACAGCAACATTAACTCCCATACTTTACACTCCTTCTAATTTGTTTTTTTTGACAAGATTTACAGGATAAAAATGATGATTAATCAAACAAAAAAGATTATAAATCTTGTTAATCCTGTCAAATATTAATACTTCTTGAAAATTTGCCTGTAACTATTTAACCCTGATTAAGATATCATCGCTGATTTTCAGTTTGTTCCTTATATTTTGAATTTGAGACAAAAACCTTTTTGCATCTTCTGGATAGCCTGCCGTTGGTTTTATATCCTGTACCTTCTCTTGCCAGAATGCATTGAATAATTTTATAAATAATTCACGGATATATTTGCTGAACATTGATGCAAGTGCAGTTGGGAAATATTTTGAATCTGCACCTTCAATAAAAGATACATTCATCTTTCTATTCTCATTGCTAATCTTATAGGTTGATATTGGATTCCCTTCCGAAATTGCGTTTACTTTACATCCTTCAAAACTCTGTACCAGTAATTTGTTGTAATAGTTTCTTCCTCCGTGTTTGTCTATTAAGACTTTTGGTTCTTGTTCACCAAAACATTCAAATATTTCTTTGATATGCTTTACGCTGTTCTCAAAAAGAAGTAAGGATTTGTTACCATTAAGCTCTATTTGCCTGTTTATTTCTGACACACAAAGAAAATTGCTCTTGATTTCAAGCAGGCTTACCTCTTCTAAATTTATAATGTGTTTTATAAGATCTGTATAATTCAGGATTGCAGACACATTTGAGGCAACTGGAAGGTTTATATCCTTTCCTTTATACCATGGATATTTATCAAATACCTTCTCATTATAGTCTGATAATAATTTTAATAAATCTGAAAATCTGGTTACTTGACCTTTTGTTCCCCATACAAAGGATAAAACAGTTTCCTCAAGTATTTTTAAACCATTTTTTTGCGAAAAGGTTTTTTTGCTGTCATTTACTACTATACGGTTTCCACGTTTTTTTTAACTTATCTGAAATTGCTTCTTTAAGTATATGCCAGATATTAGTATTATTGTGATATTTATCAGGTATCTCAAGAACGACTGAAGTTAATACAAGCGGACCTATTTTTGGACCATAACCAGCCTCATCAATACCTGCTATTATTGGCATGTTTTCGTTAATTATTTTTTTTAAAAAAGTATATTAACATATTAAACGTTCATGGCTATTTTTAGTTATCACGAATTATAAAAAACCTGTCCTGACGAAAGTCAGGATCAGATTCCCTGTTTGCCCGCCCGGATGAATCCGTTCGGACGGGCTTCCCAAGTAAGCTTTCCATCGGGAATGACAGTTTAAACGTCTTATATTATTCATGTAGTCCTTTTTATCTGTCATTCCGACTTTGATCGGGAATCTGTTTTCATGGCAATTAAAGGAGTTATCCCAAATTATAACACCTGGGTTTCGACAGTCAAGAAACCATTTATGATTGAGTACGCTAATTCAATTCCCCTTGACAAAGAAGGGGTCTAAAATATAATTAAAAGAACTTAGCTCCTAACGTCGCTAACTTCTTGGTTTTGCTTCGCAAATTGAGATTGCACTTTAAAATGCATAATATACTTTGTGAAAAAATAAATATATTTTGTAAGGTTACATATTTCAATAAGTTGTAGAATTTCCGATATATTAAATTAGCGACATGAGCTAAGCCAAAGCTTAGCTTAGTCAGCTTTGTAGAAAGGAGCTAATTTATGGATATGGAAAAAATAATAGAAGGTAAAGTTGCCAAAATACTCGATGAATATAGTATAGTTATTAATGTCGGTAGAAATAATGGTGTGACAGAAGGTATGATCTTTGTGGTCTTTGTTCAGAGTGATGACGAGATAAAGGATCCGGATAGTGGTGAAACCCTGGGGAAGGTGGAAAATGTTAAAGATTATGTCTATGTAGCTCATGTTCAGGACAAATTTTCCACTTGTGTTGCTAGAGAGAAGAAAAAGTTATCCAAAGAAGTGGAGTCTATGGGTGCTCAGACGCTCAGTGGCGCTATGATGGCTGAATCTATTACTGCAAGACCAAGAAGCAGCAAAATCAGTACTGAGAAGTTAAACGTTAACACCTCTCAGGTTGCTGGTGTGCCTCAATTGGGTCCTATTTCAGTTGGTGATAGGGTACGTGCTGTTGGGGTAAGTGAATAGAAACAGGGCTCGTGGTATCAGGTTTACCAGATAAAACCTTTGTCTATAAAAGAGTTGGACATAAAGTTACTCATCAAATCTTTATTTCATGTTAGGAATAGTATCGTAAATTGCTAAAAGTTGGCTATTATGGTATATTGAGTTATAAATTATGGAGGTGATAGTATGAGTAAGAAAGAGTTGCTTCTTAGTGAGATTGAGCAAGTTCCAGAACCTTTTCTTGGCGAGTTGTTAGACTTTGTCCATTTCTTAAAAACAAAAAAAATCAACGACCGTATGGACATCACAGTTGCAAGTGAATCTTCTCTCAAAAAAGATTGGCTGAAGCCGGAAGAGGATGAGGCGTGGCAAGTTTTGTAAAAGGCGAAATTATTGAAAAAGTTATTGAGATCATCGTAAGTGAAATAACATTTTCCGATATTAAATAGATACCGTAGATATGAAAATCCTTAGATCACAAGAAGGCAATATTACACAAGATATTGAGAAACTTAAACAGGGAATGAGCATTTTTGCCGATACAGTTACGGTGGAAATGGAAGAGAAAACAAGGGCGGTCTTCGGCGAACCATTGTCTCCGGCGGAAAGTGTCAAACGTATTGTTAATGATGTAAGGGAAAAGGATGATGATGCCCTGGAGTATTATTCAGAAAAGTTTGAGAATACAACCCTGTCTGCAAAGGATTTTAGAGTTGAAGTTTCTGAGATTGAGGATGCTTATAAAAAGGTATCTACGGATTTTATAAGCGCTATAAAGAATGCAAGAGAGAATATTAGAATATTTCAAGAATATATACGTGTACACGAACCCAAACCATTTAATTCAAATGGGACCAACATAACCATAAATTACAAGCCTATTGAAAACGTGGGAGTCTATGTCCCGGGCGGTTCTGCATCATACCCATCTACGGTATTAATGAATGTCATGCCTGCTAAGGTTGCCGGGGTAAAAAGAGTTGTGGTTGTATCTCCACCTGGTAAGGATGGTACTATATCACCTGAAAGACTGGTCGCATGCAGGGAATCAAATGTAGATGAAGTTTATAGAATTGGTGGTGTACATGCAATAGCTGCACTTGCGTTTGGTACAAAAACCATCCCGAAGGTAGATAAGATAGTCGGACCTGGTAATATATTTGTAACGCTTGCGAAGAGGGAGGCGTTTGGACATGTTGGCATAGACATATTGGCAGGACCAAGTGAGGTATTAATAATAACTGATGAGACTGCTAATTATGATTATGTTGCCTCTGATTTGCTGTCACAGGCAGAACATGCTCCCGGTATATCAATTTTGGTAACTTCTTCTGAGGAACTTGTTAATAAGGTGTTACAGGAGATTTCCAAACAACTTGAAACTTTACCTCGAGGTAACTTAATTAAAAAATCTTTAGATAAATTTGGTTTTATCATTCTTACGAGAGATTTGAATGAGGCCATTGATATTTCAAATACCCTGGCTCCTGAACACCTGCAGGTGGTTGTAAACAATGAAGAAGAAGTTTTATCCAGGATAAAACATGCAGGTGCCATATTTGTTGGTCCATATTCACCTGTAGCAGTTGGGGACTACGTTGCAGGACCTTCACACGTTTTACCAACAGGTGGAACGGCAAGGTTTTTTTCTGGCCTGTCGGTGAATGATTTCTTGAAAAGGACGAGCATTATTTCATATTCAGAGGAAGTCCTGAGGTCTTCGGCCAATGACATAATTACGATTGCAGAGGCAGAAGGCATGGAGGCTCATGCTCAATCTGTTCGTATAAGGGTAGATAAATAAATCAAAGATAGATTTAAAAGATTCTTTTAGACAGGATAAACAAGATTAGATTATACTAAGGGTTATCAGAGAAAAAATTTTACAATTTCTATCAGAAACTTAGCAAAAGGGTGGCATGGACAAACTTGTTTGTCCGTGCTATTCACCTATACAACTGATTTAATAGTATAGGAATTTCCTTCTTAAGTCTCTGGGAGTTAAGGTTTTAGCCTTTTATTCTCCTCGAATAATTATTTGCTTTCAAACTATAGATTCTTCGTGGAATTTATCCTGAGAGACATATTTAGATTTTTTGCTGCATCTGTTGCTACGGAACAAAGAGATTCTTCGCTTCCTCTGGTCGCTCAGAATGACAGGCGAAGGGCTTCGTTGCACTCAGAATGACATATTGGGGCATCTTGTCATTCTGAGGGAGGATACGACCGAAGAATCTAACTTGAGAAATTAAACAAATGTAGCGGAAGGTCTTCCATATCAAATTGACTATAGACGTCTTGATAATTCTACAAAAAAATGGAAACTAAAAAACAATCAAATTACTTCAGAAAGAACATTAATAAAATGAGAGGATACATTCCTGGTGAACAACCACAAGATGGTGTATATATCAAACTCAATACAAATGAGAATCCGTACTCTCCCTCTCCTAAGGTTCTTGCAGCCTTGAAGGATGCAGTAAATGAGAAATTGCGATTATATCCAGATCCAAGTGCCACAAGCGTTAAGGAAAAGGTGGCAAAGGTTTTTGGTACAAAACCTGAAAGGGTTATGGTTGGCAATGGATCTGACGAACTCTTGACGATTGCAATTCGTTGTTTTGTGGGAGAAGGTGATGTGGTTGTTTATCCATATCCAACGTATCTTTTATATAAGACCCTTTCTGAGATTCAAGAGGCTAAAACCTGCATAGTGGACTATCTTGAAGATTATTCTCTACCAGAAGAGATTTTGGTTAGAGGTGCTGCAGTTACTTTTATATGCAACCCCAACTCGCCTTCCGGAACAATGATACCTGTTGACAAAATATCAAATGTTGCTGGAAAAATAGATGGTATACTTGTGATAGACGAAGCATATGTGGATTTTGCCAATGATAATTGTTTAAGGTTGGTGGATAATCATCCAAATCTGATTGTCTTACGCACGCTTTCCAAATCTTATTCATTGGCAGGAATGCGTCTGGGTTTTGCTATTGCACAGGAAGAATTAATTGATGGTTTAGTGAAGGTTAAGGACTCTTATAATGTTGATAGACTCAGCATGACGGCTGCAATTACTGCGCTTGATGACCAGAATACATTTAGAGAAAACGTTACAAAGATAAAAAAAACAAGAGAACGTTTGATAGATTCACTTAAGAAATTGGAATTTTTTGTATATCCATCTCAGGCAAATTTTGTTATGATCAGGTGCTTAGACGCATTAAGTGCGAAAGGTATTTATCAAAGATTGAAAGAACAAAAGATACTTATCAGATACATAGAACAACCAAGGCTGGAGGATTGCTTAAGAATAACTGTTGGGACAGATGAGGAAATAAACGCCTTGCTTGAGAAATTGGCGGAGATTAAGAATTCTTTGAAAATATTGTAAACATCTTAAATCCCCCACTCCCCCTTTACAAAAGGGGGATTTTTCACAGTCTGTTTGTAGTTTTTTTGAACTAGAAAATAAATTGCTTAGCAATTTAGCTTATACTAAATTGCCTTAAAACCCTAAAGGGTAAATCCCTCTTCTAGGAATTAAGGCTTCAGCCTTTTATTTATTGCAATATAATAAGGGCTAATTATGAAAAAAAGAACCTCAAACATAAACAGAAAGACGAGTGAAACAAGTATCAGTATATCACTTAATTTGGATGGTGAGGGTAAGCGTACGATATCCACGGGTATCGGCTTCTTTGATCACATGCTGGATTTACTTGCAAAGCACGCCTTGTTCGATTTAGAGATCAAGGCATCCGGTGATACGGGAGTTGATTATCATCATACAGTCGAGGATGTTGGTATTTGTCTGGGTCAGGCAGTAAAAGAAGCTCTGGGTGATAAAGCAGGGATAACTCGTTTTGACGATGTCAGCGTGCCAATGCAGGAAGCTCTGGCCAATATAGCTCTGGATATCAGTGGACGTTCGGCCTTTGTCTTCAATGCGAAATTAGAGACGGAAAAGATTGGTGACTTTAATACTGAATTGATTAAGGAATTTCTGGAGGCATTTACTGTAAATGCAGGCATTAACCTTCATGTGGATGTCCCGTACGGTGAAAATGCACATCACATCGCAGAAGCGATCTTCAAAGGTGTAGCAAAGGCCCTTGATAGAGCAACGAGAATCGATGAGCGGACTGATGAAGTTCCCTCGACAAAGGGTGTTCTATAATAAATTGCTCTCTTCGGTCGCCAATTTATATGTGTTTTGTTCCACAAAACAAGATTAAAAAAACACCTTCTAAAATTAATGATGATACATAATAGAATTTTTATAAGATATGAAGTATTATTGTTTTTGTTTTATTGTTATGTAAGTTTTTTCTTGCCAGATTGCATTCCCTCCCGAATGGCATGGTCAGATGAGCAGGCGAGAGAGGACACTTCACCACAATACTTCGGGAAGAGGGTTGCAAACACTCCCTGGCCAATGCATCGTCATGATCTGCACCATACGGGGCGCAGCCCTTACGTGGGCACTCAGACAAATGAGATAAAGTGGACATTTCAAGCCGGGGACGTAATCTCATCTTCTCCCGTAATAGGCATTGACGGAACTATATATTTCGGATCACAGGACAAACACCTCTACGCCCTTAATCCGGATGGTTCATTAAAGTGGAAATTTGAAACAAAGGCTGAAGTAGATTCACGCCCGCAATTGATATTGAAGGAGTAATTTATTTTGGCTCGTGGGACGAACACCTCTATGCGCTTTATCCGGATAGCAAACTCAAGTGGAAACACAAGACACACGGAGGCATTATCTCATCTCCTGCAATAGGGAATGACGGATCCCTTTACTTTGGAGGCTGGGATGACAGGATACATGCCGTGGATGCGGAAGGTAAGCACATATGGGAATATAAGACGGCGGATCATATATGGTCGTCACCTGCTATAGGGAGTAATGGCATGATTTATTGCGGGTCGGAGGACTATTATCTTTTTGCCCTCAAACCGGAAGGCAAGGCCGTCTGGTCATACGGTACTCATTACCTGCTGGAATCATCGCCTTCAATAGGTGATGATGGGACTATTTATTTCGGTTCTGAGGATTCAAATCTATATGCTCTTGGTCCAGATGGACATCTAAAATGGAAGTATAAGACTGAATATGATATTGATTCCTCCACCGCACTGGCGCTGGATGGGACGATCTATATAGGTTCCGGAGATGGTTTCCTGTATGCCATCAATCCGGATGGCACACTGAAGTGGAGGTTTGAAACAAAATATTCAGTAATGTCCTCGCCCGTCATTGATGCCAATGGAACAATATACGTGGGTTCCCGTGACAAGAAATTCTATGCCGTAAACAGCGACGGCACCATGAAATGGTATATTGAAACAGGCGGCGCCATAGAATCATCCGCAGCGATAGATAAAGACGGGACTATATATATAGCTTCAACAGATGGCAAGATCTATGCGATAGGGGAAAAGATGGAGCTCTATCCGTGAGAATAGGACGCAGATTTCAAAAGATACAAGAAGGTGATTTACAGGTAGGCATGGGTGGCATGGATTTACCCTGTGGAATCTACTTTTATTTATCCCATGAGTAAAAATTTGTTATTTTGTAAATTGAATTTATTGTGGAATAACAATACTTATATTCCACAGGGCAGGCTCGTTTGTCCGTGTAAATTGGAAGTAAGTAAGAAAAGACCCCATAGTCTTCAGGTGTAACTCAAACCTTCAGGTTTGATCTATGCCAAGCCTCCTGACGACAGTGATTTGTCAAACCTGAAGGTTTGAGTTACATTTAATGTATAGTCTTTCCTTGGCTGGTTCAGGCTTGCAAAGCTGACTAAGCTAAGCTCAGCTTTGGCTTAGCTCTGTAGCCTGAACCGAAATGTTTTGGTTCAATCAAAATGATTGAACTAGCAGGAAAGTAGGCGACATGTCTTTTGGAGGGCTGAACCCTCCGCTTCCTGTCATTCTGAGCCGTAAGCGAAGAATCTTTGATATGTGACATACCACAATAAAACTAATAAATAGTCTCTGTTTATTCAATTATAAAAATAAGGCAAGTTATGGATAAAGTGGTATTCACCCATTTAGAAAACACAGATGACATTATAATATCATTGAGTTGTGAAGAAGGATCCGCATTTGGTGTGGATGGATTCACAATTCAAAGAACCCCCAAATATGAATTTATATACAGTCCTGATGAGCGTGGGGCATGCATTGAATGGGACGAATCAGATGACATTAGAGTATTGCTTGATGAAGTCTATTTAGACAGAAAGGAATTGAAAATTAAAACTAAAGGAAAGATTCGGGAATACCATTTTAACATTGAAGAAATACCGGATGATGAATATGAAGCTTTAATAAAACATTTTCATTTAATAAATTTCGACAATTCTATAAAGATTGAAATTGGCTAAAAGCTGGAACTCCTTCTATAAGAATTAATATAATCATTTCATTTAATATTTCGTCATCATTGACAAAACAATCCTCATTAGATACATTATCTTCTACTGTATTGACTTAAATTAAAGAAAGGATAAGATATGCGTTATGCCATAGTCATTGAAAAAGGTCCGGAAAATTATTCAGCATATGTTCCGGACCTGCCTGTTTGCGTTTCTACTGGTTCGACAGTTAGCGAAGCCAAAGAAAATATTAAGGAAGCAATTTCATTTCACATTGATGGATTGAAAGAAGACGGTCTACCAGTACCCGAACCAACTACTATCTGTGAATACATTGAAACAGCTTGAAAATAATTAAAATAATAGGATGCAATTAAAAGTAGGCAGTAGGCAAGAAGCCAGAAGCCAGAAGCAAGAGACAAACTTCGCCACGGCACATCCAAAATAGAGGTGAAACATGATAAAAGAACATGATCGCATTGTATTGTCTAAAGACTTACAGGCTGAGGGGCTCCTGGCTGGTGATGTCGGTACAGTTGTTCATATCTACAATAAAGGAGAAGCGTATGAGGTAGAGTTTATGACGCTTGAGGGTGAAACAGTTACTGTTGTAACTTTACCTTCTTCAAGTACGAGCTGTAGGCAAAAGGGATATAGCCCATGCCAGAAAACTTGCCATCTCCTGATCGTCGAAGAATTCCTGAAATTGGATACTAGCATCGAGTATCCAGTATCTTGATCTTTATCCGCATTCCAAAAATAAATCATTTCATTTAATCCCTTCCCATTATTGACAAAACATTTATAATCCGATACATTAATTTCTACTGTGTTGGCTTAATTATGATACTATTTTATTATTTTAAGTAATAACAACTTCTTATATTTAAAGTTAGGCTCGCTATTACAATAATAATTAAAGGCATTAATTATGAATGAAGTAACTACTAAGGCGCTAACGATTCAAGAATGGGGTATAATTATTGCTCTTTTTATTTCCTTTGCATCACTCTTTATTGTTGTGTACAAAGAATTTCTTCAAAATTTCAAACTAAATACATCAGTGGACCAGATTTTTATGATGCGTGTCCCAGCTACTAATAAGCAAAGCCTTCTTGTTGATATGATTTTAGATGATCTTTTATTTGATGCACCATCCAAACAAGCTAAAGCAATTATTTCTGCAGATGAAAATCTATCAAAATTGGCGACCTCTGGGAATAGGGAAAAATTGAAATTAGATTTAATTGAATACTCAAAAAGGTCACCAATAACATATTCTCCACCAGATTTAATAATAGATGCATACTTATCGGACGACAGGTTTGGTTCCTCGTTTTATATTCCATTAATCGTGTATAATTCAGGTAGAAAGTTTGCTCACATTACTTCGTTAGTTTTGGTAGCAGAAAGACAAGGCAATAGATCAAAAAAATGGGCTTTTACAGCATTTGTTGAGGTAGATCAGGAAAAGATCTTAGCAAGAGACAAAATTCAAAGTGATCTATCTCGTATATCTCTTACCTTTTCAGGCTTTGCAATTGGTCCAGGTGAAACCAAAAGAATTGATCCATGGTTTACTCCAATACACAGTATAAAGAATATTACAATCTCAAAAGAAAATATTCAACCTGGAAAGTATGTTATTAAGATATTTGGTTATGACGTTAAGGGTGAAAAGGCTCTTATTAGTGAACCAGTACAATTTACTTTAGAAAAGAAAAATATATTGGAAACGTTTACCGGCTCTGAAAGTGCCCATTATTTACGCATTGATGAGAACCTAGAAGATGCTTTACAAAACTGATATTTGATAATATTAATCTAATAGTAAACCTAATCCCTGCTGCACCAGACATCGTGAAATTAGTGTCAGTGCCTATTTTATTCTTAGCACCAGGATGAGATTATTCATCGGCGGTTCAGCTTGCTATATTTTAATATTTCTTATCCGTATTTATCTGCGTAAATCAGCGTCCTATTATTTTCATTAAGACTAATGTTAAACAAGAAACTATTGTTTATGGCCGTAATCATTGTAATGGGCCTGGGGTGCAGTTCGCTTCCAGAAATCATAGGGGCTGACAGGTTAAGGAATTTTCCTTCAAATGTCAGTGTGGGAGACATTGTTCATGTTGCAACCGGTGAGAAGATAACCTTTTCACAGCTTGCCGATTCCTTTGACGGGGCAAGGATCGTGTACGTGGGTGAGCTTCATTCAAATAAAGAATCTCATGACGTGCAGATGCAGGTTCTCAAGGAATTTTATAAGAGATACGGTGACAATATTGCTGTCGGCATGGAGATGTTTAAGAGGCCGCATCAGGACGTCCTTGACAAATGGACAGGGGGCGAGATGAGTGAAGAAGATTTATTGTCCTCAACAGACTGGTGGCATGAGTGGGGCTATGATTATAGCCTGTATAAAGATATTATGGACTTTACGCGTGACAATAGGATTCCGGTTGTTGCCCTGAACATCACAAGAGAATTCCAGAGAAAGATAAGCGAAAAGGGATTAGAAGGTTTGAGTGAGGAAGAAAGAGAGTCCCTGCCTGAAATAGATACTACCGATTTCTATCACAGGAGATACCTGGAGAGGGTCTTCAAGGGCCATGAGGACATGAGTGATGCCTTTGAAAGGTTTTATCTGGTACAGTGCGTGTGGGAGGATATTATGGCAGACAGCATATCAAGGTACTTATCTTCTCCACAGGGAAAAGACAAGAAGTTACTGGTATTTATAGGAGGCGGTCACATCATTTATCATTTTGGTGTTCCTAAAAGGGTGTACCGTAGAAACCATCTTCCGTACCTTACTATATCAACATACGAATTGAGGGATTTAGAGCCCGAAGATGAACATCCGCTTTTTGTATGGAATATACCCCTCCAGCCTGCAGATTATGTGCGTGTTATTCAGCTTCCCGAGAAGCAAAAGAAGGTGGTCCTGGGTGTCATGATTCAAAATGTTAAAGATGAAAAGGAAGAAAAGGAGGATAGGGTTGCTATCGAGAGTGTACTTAAGGACAGTCCTGCCGAGAAGGCCGGACTGCAAGCTGGAGATATTATCCTGTCAATGGACGATGTGAGTATAAGTAAGGTATATGAAGTAATCCACCATGTCGGCAAGAAGAAGCTGGGAGATACCTGCGTGATAAAGATATCACGCGACGGCACGAAGATATACGTAAATGTAACATTCTTCGAGATAAAAGGACATGGGAAGGAATAGTGCCAGAAGTAGGCGGTGTACAGTTGGCAGTAGGCAAGCGTTAAATGTTAAACGGTTGTGCCCGCCCGGCTGTCAGGCTGTGTCACAATTATAGCCGTTTTTTTTATTAGAATTATAGATAAGAACTTAAATTAACA
>MAYW01000064.1 GCA_001723765.1 Candidatus Scalindua rubra | reverse complement strand
TTGAAATGTTTTCCCAAATGGAAAGAAAAAACCAGCAACCCAGTCGATTGTTAGCAAAATGGATAAGGTGCAGAAACGAATCTTCGACTTATTTAAAATGAAGCATTACTTGCCAAGTTAGGGGGAAGGACTGGATGCTGTAACTTGTTATAGTATTATAAGTTGCAGAATTAGCCACGGCTAATTCGTAAACTCACGTTAGGAAATGAATAGAAAGATGAAAGACAATCTTTGTTCAACTACTAACCCATCATTTGTCGAAGATGGGTCTATAATCATGCATGAACAAACAGGTATAAAGAAGATAAAAGAGCAATTAGCATCATGGGATAAGGAGTATTTGTGGCATCCTTTTACCCAGATGAAAGATTATGTTAAAGAAAAACCATTAATTATTGAGGATGGTGAAGGTTTTATTTTGAGGGATATTGATGGCAACGAGTATATAGACGGTATCTCATCAATGTGGTGCAACATACATGGTCATAGAAAGAAAGAGATTGATGATGCTATAAAGGTTCAGCTCGACAAAGTTGCCCATACAACCTTGCTAGGCTTCTCAAGTGTACCTGCAATTAAATTGTCAAAGAGACTGGTTGAAATGACGCCTGATGACCTTACTAAAGTATTTTATTCTGATAATGGTTCTACTGCCATTGAAGTTGCCATAAAGATGGCATTTCAATACTGGCAACATAAAGGTTACAAAGATAAGACAAATTTTGTTGCGTTACAGCATGGATATCATGGAGATACTTTAGGGGCGATTGGCATAGGAGGTATGGACGTTTTTCATAATACTTTCAAGCCTCTTTTGTTTAAAGCAATGTTTGCACCTTCACCCTATTGTTATAGATGTCCATATGACAAGGATAGAACTAAATGCTCATTTGAATGTTTATCGAGTCTAGAGGAAATTTTATCAAAAAATTCCGATTCGATAGCGGCCATGGTTATGGAACCGCTTGTTCAGGGTGCAGGGGGGATGATTGTTCATCCTGAAGGTTACCTGTCCCGTGCAAAGGAGTTATGTAAGAAATATAACGTCCTTTTTATTACTGACGAGATAATGGTAGGCTTCGGGCGTACGGGAAAGATGTTTGCATGTTTCCATGAAAACGTTACACCTGATATAATGGCACTTTCTAAAGGCATAAATGGCGGTTACATGCCTTTAGCAGTTACTCTGACTACAGAGGAAGTTTATAATGCTTTTATTGGTGATTATGGCGAGCAGAAGACATTTTTTCATGGTCATACATATACGGGAAATCCATTAGCATGTTCAGCAGCACTTGCAAGTCTTGATATATTTGAAAATGAAAAAGTTATTGAAGGATTAAGGCCAAAAATTGATGTTTTGCAAAAGAGGCTTGAAGAATTTACAAACCTTAATTCGGTAGGTGACATAAGACAATGTGGTCTCATTGCTGGTATGGAACTGGTAAAAGATAAAGGAACCAAGGAGCCTTATTCCTGGGATGAGAAGATTGGAATTAAGGTCTGTCTTGAAGCCAGAAAACGCGGTTTAATTACCAGACCACTAGATAATGTTATTGTCGTAATGCCACCCTTAAGCATCAATACTTATCAATTAAATAAGATGATGAATATTCTGTATGAATCGATAGAATATGTAACTTAGTTTCTTCTACTATAATTTATGGAAAAGGGTGTATTTGTAACAGGAAGTGATACAGGAGTCGGCAAGACTGTCATTGCTGGTGCGATAGCTGCTGCAATAAAGGCACATGGACTGGATGTGGGTGTTATGAAACCTATATCTACAGGTGCAAAGGAAATCGAGGGAAAACTTGTCTCTGAAGATGCCAGGTATCTAAAAAACATAATAGACAGTACTGATGATGATGATCTTGTGAATCCCATCCGTCTTAAACCAGCATTGGCGCCAACGATAGCCGCATCGAAGACTGATATTACTATAGACCTTGAGAAAGTATGGAAAGCGTTCAAGGAACTTGCAGACAAACATGATTTTGTTGTTGTTGAAGGTATTGGCGGCCTTATGGTTCCAATTGATAACACACTTCTTGTTGCTGACATGGTCCAGAAGATGGATCTGGCACTCGTAATAGCGAGTAAACATTATCTAGGAACAATCAACCATACACTATTAACTTTAGAGTATGCTAAGAGCAGAAATCTTAGGGTAAAAGGAATAGTTATTAATATGTTGAAGAATGGTAAGGATTTTGTCAGGGAAATAGAAAAATATTCCTCTGTTCCCGTTCTCGGAACCATTCCATTCAAAGAAAATGTGTGTGTTGAGAGTTGTGTATACGGTGATATAGTAGAACACTTTCGTAGAGAAATAAACATATCAAAGATAATGAGATAATAGGCTTAGGTAATATTTTAAATAATGAAATAAAGGGAACAAAACATAATTGACATTTTTCTAAGTTCTTGATAACATACCGAATCCAAAATAACATTAGTTGTTCAGAAAAATGTAAGGAGTTCTATATTAGATGAGTACGGAAGTTATTTTAGAGCCTATAAAAGATCAAATGCACGAGATAGAGGAACGTCTTTACAGTGATTTATCCCCGGCCGACAAGCGCCTTTCAGATTTAGTTTTTCATATCAGTAAGATTAAGGGTAAAAGATTTCGTCCTGCACTGCTATTACTATCAGGTAAATGTTCAGGTGGCTTAGTCCCACAACATATTGACCTTGCGATAGTTGTAGAGCTTATACATACGGCAACTCTTGTTCATGATGATATTATTGACGAAGCAGAGGTTAGAAGGCATGTTGAGACTATGAATTCAAAATGGGGAAGAGAGATTTCTATCCTATTTGGTGATTATCTTTTTTCAAGGGCTTATACTATACTATCTGCTCTAGACTCCCAAATAGCAACATTAATAATGTCCCAAACGATAAATATATTGTGTGAAGGAGAAATCGTTCAGTTTTTAAGATGCTATGATACCGAGGTTACAGAATCAGATTATTTAAGCATTATAGAACGCAAAACGGCGTCTCTATGCGCCGCCAGTTGTAAATTGGGGGCTATTTCATCGGGAGCAAATAAAAAACTGTCTGAGGCACTTACAAACTATGGTTTGAAAATTGGAATGGCATTTCAAATAATAGATGATTGTCTGGATGTTATGGGCAAAGAAGAAGAAATGGGAAAACCATTGAATTCGGACATCCAGAGTGGAAAATTAACATTGCCTTTTATTAGATTGGTAAATAAACTACCAACAGACCGTAAAGAAAGCACTCTTGAACTTATCTTTCAGAACAATAGTAAAGACTCAAAAGCGGCGATAGCTGACTTGCTTGTAGAACATGAGGCTGTTGATTATGCACACGAAACTGCAAGACAATTGGTGAAAAAAGCACAGGAAGAAATATCATTCATTCCAGACTCGGTTTATAAAACCGCACTCTTGGAGTTAGGCGATTACGTAGTTAGACGAGAAAGATAGGTAAGGGATCAAATCTTTCATAATGACAAACTTGATTCTATCTTTTTTTTAATGATTTTAGAAAGATTCTTATCTTGGTCGTCTTTAAAGATTACTTTCCGTTCGTTACCTCGGCAGGTTACATGATATAATGCGCCTTCATATTGTATTCGTAATGAAAATAGTTTGACATACGGTAAAAAATAGATTAAGTTTAATTAACAATATTTATTATTGAAGTGAAATTGGAGGCGATTTAAAATGTTTGGTATTCCATGTGGATGGTTTATACCAGGTGGTTGGGAGTGGATAATTGTTCTGATTGTTGCATTACTGATTTTTGGCAAGAAATTACCAGGTACAATGAGGTCTATTGGAAAAGGAGTTGTGGAATTTAAAAAGGGTCTGAAAGGCGTCAAGGATGAGGTTGATGAGGTGGAAGAAGAAGTTAAAAAGATTGATGATAAGGATGTAGATAGAACTTAGCTCTTTTCAGTCGCTAACTTCTTGTTTTGCTTCGCAAAGTACACCAAATAAAAATGTTTTTCTTAAGTAGGGTGGCATTGCCCACCAAATCATATATTTGTTCGCAAAAGAAATGGTGGGCAATGCCCACCCTACTCTTAACTCATTCTGGCTGGTATCCCCCGAAACATTTAGGTTCAATCAACCTGCCCTAAGGATTTGGCAGACAGGCATGATTGAATCAGCAGAAAAATAATCAATTTGCTGTATTATCTGTCATTCCCGTGGTTTCAGCCTACTTGTTTAGCAAACAGGGAATCTAGAATCTCCCTGCTTACTGCCAACTGTTTAATCTATCATCTGATATCTGTCATCTGCACTCATTCCGTAATCCATCTAAAATATCTAACCCTGATCGGGTCTGTAGAACGGTCGACGATTGCAATAAGCCTTTTTTCGGCAAATATACTTGTTTCTGCTTCATCAGTTACCTGGGCTGTCACATAGACCATAAAGACGTTTGAACGTGTCGTAATCAGGTTTGACATTGAGCGAAAAGTCTGCTCTTTACTCCACTTTGTACCTGAACCCGTAATTTCAGCCACATCTTCTAGCAAATTTCCTATGCTCGAAAAAGGTTTCTGGGCATCGCCCTCGATTGCCGTTGCTATCGCGGAATCTACGTTTGGTAATGACTGCAGTACCTCGGCGGAAGCAGTGTTGACATTGATTAAACCAAGTATGCGATATTCCTGCCCATCAATGTCAGCATTCTGAGTACCTGTATCGGATGAATCTGTGCTACCGTCTCCATCATTGTCAATATTATCCATTGATGGATCTGTAATGGTAAAGTATTGCAATGTGTCAGGATAAGTAATGTTATCATCGACCTTAAAACTATACCACTGACGTCCTGTATGGATAAAACCCAGATAACCTTTGTTCGAAAATCTCCTGTTTGCGACAAGAAAACTGGAAGGCCATGTAGTATTATTCCAACCATCGTCACCGCCGGAGGGTGAGGGGTCAAAATTATCATTTTCACTTCCTGCTGTAATATTTTTCTTTTCCCAACGCCAGGGGTTACTTGAATCTATATTGCTTTGTCCTTTAGCATTCGTTAGGGGGGTTGGTCTTGGGTCATTTAATTGACTGCTTTTAGGATTGTCCGCATTTCCGTAGTTTGTAACCTGCACAATATTATTGTTATTGTCTCTCAAGGTTAGAACTTCTCCATTGGTCGTGAGACTGTTAACATTGGAGTCATATTGTTCTGCATCAATTCCACCTTCATAACTGAAGCCTTTCGGATCTACACTCCCGTCTCTTGTATATGCATTTTGGTCATCTGCAATTACATAGTAAGTCTGAGAACCAATCGTCCCACTAAGTGGAACAATGGTTGCACCGAATTCAATCTGCCAATTTCCTAAAAATGCAATTGCCGTATCGTATGGGTTAAATAATTCAATAAATTTACCCATACCGGTAGGATTGCCGCCTATATCAGTTGCTGTCGAATCAACTTCTGATTCCACTTCATTTATATAGGGAGTTCTTTCAACACCATAGTATGTATCGGCACCATCGTTATATGCCGTTACAGTACCATCAGAATCAATAAAGTCTTTTATGTTGACTGCCAACTGGTGGCGTTCAACATAATTTGATGAACCTGATGAACCGGTTAACCCACCCGCTACCAGTACATCCATAATCATCTGTGCCTTTTTGTTAGAGTCGTAAGTGCCTGCATTAGTATATGCGCCTTCATTATTTACAAGGGCATTAATGTTTAACTTGGTTGTAGATGTGCCACCATCCAGTTGATAGGGTATTGTAACTATAGTGTCGGCAGAATAAGTTGTTAACCAGTTATTGAGGGAATTCTGGTCGCTTTGAGAGACACCTTTATTATTGAAGATTGTTTCTAGTCTGCTTGTGTATGTTGAGGTGCCCATGATCTCAGCTTCTGTAAGGAAACCAAAAGGCCTGTCATCACCAAACGGATAAATTGGATTAAATTCGTTTGGTTCATCAATAGATTCAGAATTATCTGCCTCATCAACATTTGTCTCACCCGAATCTGGTATTCCATTATTATTGGAATCGTGTGTGGCTGAGTCCCAATCTCCATCATTGTCAATACCATCTGTTTGAGGGTCAGGCACTATTCCTGAATCCTCGTTTGTAGTACTGGTACCCGGATTCAGGTCAGTTCCCAGTCTTGTGTCAATGATGTCACTTGCGATATTATCTCCATCTGCTGAATTTAGGCCGGGTGCCTGTTCAATTACAAGGGATAAATCATTCTCAAATGTTGACCCGCCTTCATTAGAAGTGTGTACACCTCCATTCGCCTTGTTCCCGGTTACGTTTATGTTAACCCTTGCCTCTCTATCATCAGTTATTAATGCGGCATATCTTGCCCTGAGTTTGCCCGGGAGTCTTATATCCAATGCTGAAGTGGTTGCCGGGAAGTATATCCATTTAGAATCGGGTGTACCATTACCGTCATTATCATAATCATTACCTGAAAAGTCGGTACCATTCGGCATCCATGTTTCACCTGACCAGTCGTAGTTTTCATCACCGTTATCGTTGTTATATGCAGTTGTATCAGTTCCAAACTTGTCCAGTCTTAATACGTACAATGCGTGTTCCAGGCCGGCCCGTGCAACCATATCGCATTTTATACTGTCGGTGTAATTTCTTGTGGCTTTGGTTTCTATTCGTGACAGTGTGGCGAATGTGATTGCCATCAGTGAGAGGATTGTCAGGACACCAATGACAACTACTAATATGTAACCATCTTCATTTTTTAAATCAGTCATTTGTTGACAGGATTAACGGGATTTACAAGATTTCCAATAATTTGGATTTATACATAGTGTCAAAAATACTTGCGCATTCTAATGTGTCACCCTGGGAGGAGCGAAGGGTCTCCGTCACGGTGAAAAAAGATTCTTCACCCTGTGGAATGGCGTAGACTACTCCGCAGGGTTTAGAATGACAACCATTACAGTAACGAAATTCTTACTGCATGATATTTTTCGCAAATACTTATGTCGTTATTTATTAATCAAATTTCAAAATCCCCCTTGATCCCCCTTTGAAAAAGGGGGAGTGTGGGATTATATAAGGTTTCTCTATTCAACATTTTGTGAAACAAAATGCAATAAATTAGCGACCGAAGGGAGCTAATTTATTATGGTATTGAAATTATGCTTGTAGATGTTCCTGTGTACCGATTGCGCATGTCGGAAATTGTCATTTTTACCTCGACTGCATCTGGTAAATATCTTTTTGTTGTGCTGTCCCATGTATCTCCCCATGTTCCGTCTGTATCCTGATATCTAAATTGCAGTGTACTCACATTAAAGCCGAGCTGGTAACCAGTTGCTGTATCAGGGTCAAAACTTGCAATACTCGTATTAAGGGTGCTGGTACCCGTAATCTCAGCTTTGCTCAGGATATTGTTGGTATTCAGGAAATATGTAATTAAGGCAATCGGTTTGTCTTCAAGATTGGGAGTGCTGGATAAGAGAGTGATTATGTCACTCCCTTCCTTTGCGCCAATATTATTATAGCTGCTTGCAGAAACGTCATTAAAAGCTTTGAACAATTCATGATTTGCATTTAAGACAGATCCAGAAATGTCCCTTTTTAGTATATCGAAGGCAGCTCTAACATTTTGATATACCTCATTACGCGCATCTGATTCTGAAAAGGCAGTACTTGCCTGTTTAAAGATTATGGCCGTAACAAGTATAATCATTGAAGCAAGAGATAAAGCTACAATGAGTTCAACAAGCGTAAAGGCAGAAAGATTGTAGCTTGACGATTGTTGATTGTTGATTTGAGGTTTATGATTTATGATTTTTATTTGAAGCATTTTTTTGACAAAAATTATATTTTCAGGATATTCCATTTTCACACGTCGGGTTTCCTTACCCGACAATAACATTTTTTGGAGTGATTTTTGGAGTGCAGTGACCGTGTCACTGCTTTATACGCATCGTCACGCCCGCCTGCCCTGTCCGACCGACAGGCGGGCATCCCTGCCTTGCCGGCAGGCAGGTGTCGGGCAGGGATGATGTACTCCAAAAAACGCATCGTCACGGACGATGCACTCCAAAATTACTTAAAAATCGTCTTTCACAACTACTTTGTCCCAGGGATATTTCTCTCTAATCATATCTAAATAATCAAACTCTTCTTTTAGCCTAAAGGTATAGCTTCCCCACATATAATTACTCGCTTCCTCAACATAACCATGTTTTACCGGATTAAAATAGATATAATTTAATCTCGCGCAATAAGACGTTTCATAAGTAATACAACTATCCCAATAGTTATAAAATATCCTTTTTTCCTCTTTCAATTCTAACAAATTCTTTTTTAGCCAAATAGCTGTAAATTTATGAACTTCATTAATCATTTTACTTAAAGTATTAGCGGTATTTGGAGCATTTAGCATTAGGTGGTAATGATTATCAAGAATAACCCAATCTTCTAAAGTCCAGTGATATTTTTCACAGCCCTTTTTTATCGAATTTAACAACCTTATCTTCCCATCTTTAGAAGCAAGAAAACCTTTCTTTAAATAAGTTGCACCCGTAATAAAATACTTGGTATTCGGTATAAACAAGTGAGGGGGATTATGTTGATAAACTTTATATGTTTCTTCTTGCATTTTGCAACCTTACTTTTGGAGTGCAGTGACCGCGTCACTGCTTTAATACGCATCATCACGGATGATGCGCTCCAAAAAACGCATCGTCACGGACGATGCACTCCAAAATTACGTTTTGCTGGTTCAATCTTGTAGATTGAACCAGCAAAGGGTTTTCTGGATTCCCTGCGGAAGCAGGGTTATTTATCCTCCCTATCGGGAAGAATCCAGAGATTATTTATTTTTACAATCATCAATTGACAATCCTTTCACCGTTTTGCAAACATAGTTTCGTAGATATCAATAATGTCGTCAGTTGTAGAAAATGCAAGGCCTGCTCCTGTATTTCCTAAAAACGGCCCTTCCAATGCAATTGTTGTGGTTGCTGTGCCTATACTATCGATTCGATACCAGAATTTGTCGTTGTCTGCCCTTATGTAGTGTTTGGATGTCAGCCCCGAAGGAAATGCTGATACATTTGATACACTTGGACTTGCCGCAAAATCAGCAGTCCCTGTTCCAAATTGAGACGAATTAAAATTTCTGAATATGGCTATCTGTGCTCTAACCAGGTTTGTATCAGTTGTATTTATGCTTTTTACGATAGCTTGCCAGGAGTATCGGGCTAATACTGTATTCACAGAAGAGTCTTCAAATTGCTTATCTTGATTTATGTTGTTAATGTCAGGATATGTGTAGGTTTGGCCAGCAGTCAGTGTACCCATAATACCTACTATATCATTTGTCTTCAAATCTGATATTGCCAATTCACTGAGGATAGCGGCATTAGAGTATTGAGTTACTTTTTTGATAGAATCAACTCCGATAGGAAATAAAGCTAGCATGCCTATTAGTCCGATGGCAAGGATGAAAATAGCGATACCTATTTCTATCAGGGTAAAACCGGCTTGTGATTTTAGCCCGCCCTGGTGCGACCCGCTCTGCGGTCTGGGCCAGGGATTTACGATTTTAGCCCGCCCTGGCCTGCCCAAGCGAAGACTTGGTCTTGGCCGGGGTGCGATCCGCTCTGCGGTCTGGGCCAGGGATTTACGATTGAATATTGAAGATTGATTATTGTCGATTATCGAATTTTCTGGTTTTGTGTTTAAGTATTGGAACATTGAGGTTTTATCTATTTTGTTTCTTAAATGCATTTTCTCTGCGGTAAATAGTTGTTTTTAAAGATTTTATCCTCTGAGGAAAGCAGGAAACTCAGGAAAAAAACTAGAAAACAATTTCTTTGTTTTGCTTATCCCTTCCTGCAATTCCTGCCTTCCTAAGCTGCCTTGTTTTTTAGCCACTTTAGTCACTTTTTATCTGCCCTGTGTAACTAATTATTTTAAGATTCTTTGAGTTCCCTTGCTTATCTTGAATTATAACTGTATCGGTACCTAGGGTTGAAGTATCAGCAGAGCCATTTGGATCAAAGGATACAGTGCTTGTTCCGGCAGTCCATGATCCTGTACTGGTGCCAAATTCAATAGTGCTTGGGAGGAAGTCATCTCTTCCCAGTACATTCGAGTTTTCATCCATGATTGTTAATTTAGAGTAAGTTGAGTCAAATACAAGCTGTCTGGTTTTTCTGGAATTTATTGCCATTGTCCTTGCAGCTAAGGCACTTGCTTGAACTATTCGCGCACCTTTACTTAATCTCTGTGCCTTAAGGAAAGGTGTAATTATGGGTACGGTAACAACACTTACCAGGATGATGATTGCTATTACGACAAGTATTTCAACGAGCGTAAATCCTGTTAGATATTTCTGTCTAATAGTGCAGGGTCTAAAACTTTTACAAAAAAAACTGACTATCTTATCCCTCCGTAAATGATATTGTGTTCTATCTAACGGGGTAAAGCCATTTTTCTTCATCTGGATAATTTTTTGCAAATTAGAAATTTGTACATTTTTTTACTTTATAAAAACTACGACATCATTGCCTTATAAAATTCTACAAAACGGTGAGCATATTTGCAAAAAATTATATCAGTTGAAAAAATGTCTTTCAAATGGAAATGCTTGACAAATAGGTTTAACCATGATAATTGTTTAATCGGAATCAGGAAATCCTATACAAGATTTTATATGTTAAACCTTCATGATCCTTAGTGGGGATTTCCAACCTTCCTTTCGGAAGGAGTCCAGGAATCTTTTTTTGTGTTAAATAATGAGTTTTTTAAAGACATGTTTTTGTAGATTTATATTTATTATACTTTTTTCTGGCATTACATATTTTAATATTTCATGCTCGCAAAAACCATACCATACTACATCAGTCATCTTAATCACATTTGATTCATTAAGAGCAGATTCACTTAGTTGTTACGGGTATAAGAGGAGAACAAGTTATCATATTGATCAGATTGCCAGTGAATCATTTTTATTTCAAAATACCTTCAGTCAGACATATTTTTCAGGTCCATCTATTTCTTCCATACTGACATCACTTTATCCAATTTCACATGGTGTTATACGCAACAGTATTTCACTTGATGATAAACATGTAACTCTTCAGGAGATATTGAAGTCGTATGGTTACGATACTGCCGCAATTGTAAATGTGAGTCTTCTTGGACACGATTTCAATTATCAACAGGGATTTAAAATTTTTAATTACGTAAAGGGTTATCCTGTGAAAGATGAGGATTCGGGGGAATGGTATAATTCTGTCTTTAAAAATGCTGCTCAATTGTTAAAACTTCAGGAGAATAATAAATTCTTCCTGTGGATTCATTGTAATTATACACATGCCTCTTATAAGCCTCCCGAGAAGTATCGAGACCTGTTTGCAAAAGATGTCAATATTGATAAAAAGTATCTTCATTATAGAGAATTGATTGAGGCTTGGAATGCTGAAATGCTTAATAAAGAGGACGTTGATTATGCCAGGAGTCAGTATGATGCAGAGATAGTACATGCTGATGAACTTTTTGGACAATTTATCGAGGAACTCAAAGAATATGATTTATTGGAGAATATAATACTTGTTGTTACTGCGGATCATGGTGAGGCGTTTAATTTCTTAAAAGGGCGTTTTGGCATGGTAAATACGTTTATGATGAGGTCATTCGTGTGCCATTATTGATTCGAGTACCGAAGGAAATGCGGGGACAATTGCAGCCAAGGAAAATAAATAGTCTTGTTCAGGGAATTGACATCGCACCAACCATATTGGATATTCTGGGAATAGAAATACCTGAAACCTTTCAGGGATGTAGCTTAAAAGAAATCATAGCCGGAAGGGAAACACAAGTGCATGAAATACTTACTTTAGGAGTGGGTGTTGCAGATGAAACGATTGCTATACGCACAAAGGAATGGAAACTTATTAGTTGGGATGACGGTAGTAAAAATGCTTTGTATAACCTGGTGAAAGACCCTAATGAGGAGAATAATCTAATTGATCTTGAGATTGATTGGTTTAATAAACTGAACAAGCAATTGGATAACTGGTTGCAGACAATACCTCATTATGATTTAAATAGTTTATTAGAAAAGAAAAAGAAGATTTCTCCCAGACTTGAGCGTATGTTAGAAAAGGAGGGTTATCTGGAGAAAAGAGTAAAGAGTAACGAGTAGAGAGATTTTTTCTTCAAAAAAACGAGCGCTGTCCCTCTACCTCTATTGAATAAAATCCCCCCTTCCCCCTTTTCAATCCCCCTACATCCCCCCGCTGCTTTCTTGCGTAAGCAAGAAGCGGGGGAAAGAGGGGGATTAAGGGGGATTGGATTTTTGATGTATAATAAGATGAATAATTACAATAGGTATATATGGATAGTATTTGCATTTGATGGGATATTAATTATTCTTCATTTATGGAATGGAGAGCAGTGGTCGTTTATCAATCTTGGTGAGGAACAAAATCTTACAACATGGTACTCCAGCATTAAGCTTCTAATGCTTGGGTTATTATCATTTGCTTGCAGAATAATGGAGGACAAACAAGGCGACAAAAGATATATTCAACTTTCCTGGTGGTGGTTTGTAATAGGTAGTATCTTTATATGGCTTTCTATGGATGAAGTGTCTACTTTTCATGAACGTATTGCAAGGTCACTGATGAATCTACAATTCGGTTCATCTATTCGAGAGACTGTATTGCAAGGTGATAGAGCAAAAGACGCTTTTATCTGGGTGCTTTTTCTTTCACCACTCATTATTGTGGTATTGTATATTTTTGTGCGTTTTTTCTGGAAAAGATTTAGCATAATAAAAAGTTCGTGCATTTTTTCTATGTTAGGTTGTTTTCTTTTCTTACTTTCTCCTGCATTAGAAGCCGTTATCTACTTCTTGCCTCCTTTAGCCCAATGGAATGACCCTTTAATTAATAAATACTTTTTAATTACCTCTATAGAAGAATCTGCTGAATTACTTGGAAGTAGTTGTTTCTTTATCGCCTTTGTTAATTATATCAAAAAAGGACTTTAGTAAAATTAGTAAAATTAGGGACACATCCCATTTTTCCACGCGTGGAAAATGGGATGTGTCCCTAATTACTCGGGTGGAATGAGGAGGATTTCCTATTTTAGTTGTTATTGACTCCAGTTGTTAATATCGTCAGCATCGCCTCCTGAAGTACTGGTTATTCCGTCTGGACCTGTTGAATATAAATCGTATGTAGTGGTATTATAATTGGGAGATGCATCCGTTGAAGATACATATACAAAAGGATTTCCCCATTCATCAATAATATTATTGCCGCTTGTTTCAACATCATCAAATTCAATGTATCGTTTTGTGGTAGGGTCAGATGGCTGTATGGCAGTCTTGAGACTTGTAACCCCTGTGGGAGGGTAAGCTCTGTTATCGTTGTAATATTGCTCTATGGCTATTTCTAGACGCTCCATGAATGCCTTTGTCGCCTTTGTTTGAGTCTTTTCACGTAAACCGGGAATGACGGTCAAAACAGATGCTGCAATTATGATAATTATGCCTATTACGACCAATAGTTCTGTTAATGTAAAACCCCTTTGAGACATTTTTAATATTGCCAAAAATTTCATCACGGTGAAATCATTAAATACCAGTAAGTTGTAAGTAGGGGGTAGAGAGTAGCAAGTAGAGAGTAGAGTGTAAAAATAATTATTTCCATTTATCAATTAAAGATGCTAACATAGCCCTAATCTCATTTAAGTCTGATACACGCTTATATTATTTCTTGAGAAAACAACTTCTTTAATCTTTTATATCTTCCTCTTACCTCTCCCGCTGAGCCTTTGGATATTCTGACCCCACACTTTCACAACAAACAATTTTTTATGCGTTTCTTTAAAAATAATAGGGCATTACCATATCGTTTTAATTGCTTTTCTCTATTTTTTGCATCTTCTTTTGATTTGTATGCCTCATAATAAACTAATTCGATAGGCAACATCCTCATAGTGGTATAGTTTTCCCCTTCATTATGTTCTTTTAATCTTCTTTTTAAGTCTGACGTGTAACCAATATAAATTTTCTTAGTTTTAATACTTTTTATAATGTATACATAATGCATAACTTAAAAAAGTGAGGGGTTTATCTCTTTGCCTGATTTACGTTCGTATCCCTCTTCCATATTTGCGCAAATGGAATCTAAACATCTTAATTGGTTACCTACTAATGTTCTGCCTGTGAAACTCCGTTTAAGTATAGGTAAATCTTCTTCTAAGAAATCCTCAAATAACTTAACAGCTTTTTTATATACTTCGAAATCTTCAATGCTTTTTATTTTTTTGCGTTCCATCTATCTACTCTCACTACTCGATACTCTCTACTCCTCGACTATTATCTAGCCTCCCATGTCTGTCTGGAAATCACATTACCAATTTGTGATGTCATCACTTGTCTCAGTTCCAAAGTTATCCGTTATATCAGGGCCAAATGAGTAAATATCAAATGAGGCTACATTGTAAGAGGGAGAACTGCTATCGTAAGAATAAAAACTGCCAAAAGGGTCCTTGTACTGGAACACCTCTCTTGTTGCGTTTATTCCTTCGATAGCAAGCTCGGCAGTATCATCAGCAAAATTTACTCCCGTTCCTGTTATTTGCGATTTCTTGAATTCTATATATGGACCGTATATGGCATTAAAGCTGGTTGAGTTGAACGTAAATTTACTACCTAAAAAAAATGCAAGACATTTTGAACCTGTGTTGAGGTCAGGATCGGCTGGTATAGGAATACCTGCAAGAGAGACGGTGGGTGTTCCATAACTATCTGGAGGAAAAACGCCAAAATCGCTTTCAAATTGCCTTATTGCAAGCTCTAGTTGACTTATCTGTGCTGAGGTAACCCCTTTCTTTGAAGCAGTCTGGATGTTAGACACGATGGGAACTGTAATTCCGGCAAGAAACAACATGATTACTATAACGATTAATAACTCTACGAGAGTAAATCCAGTTGGCAATTTAAATGATATGGTGGCATGAGGTGTTGTTACAGGTTTTTGCACAAAATGTGAAGATGTAATTTTTGCGAATCCCACAGGGAGCTAATATCTCCTTTTATTTTTTTGTTCATGCATTGATGCATTGGCGGCTTGCTTTATCAATTCTTCAATAGAACACCGTTGTTCTGTGTCGTAATATGCTGTCCCGATACTCATTGATAGCCTGCATAGACAATTTTCCTGATTATTGTGGTCATTTACTTTCTCATGCAAACGAGTAGTAATAAGTTCCTCACTGGCCTTGAAGGATTCTATTGCAATGGCCGTAAATTCATTCTCACCAAAACGCCCAATAATGTCTGATACACGAAAGATATCTTTGAGAATATTGGCAGTTTCTATTACTGCCGTATCTCTGTAATTGTGACCCTGGATATCGTTGAGGTCCTTCAAGTTATCTATTTTTATAATAAACAAAATCATTCCTCGTTTGGTTCGTTCGGATAAACTTAATTGCTGCTGGGCAAAGAGTAAGAAGCCTTGCTGGTTATACAGACCCGTAAGGTCGTCAACAAGTGACAGAGCGCGTATTTCTGTCCGAGTCTTGTGTCGTATGATGGCGTATTGTACAATACGTTCCAGCGAATGACTCTTCATATGTCCCTTGACTATATAATCTTCAGCGCCCTTTTGTAATGCCTTAATAGCCATTGTTTCGTCTTCCGTTCCCGTCATTACTACAACGGGTACATCTGGCGCCTGGTCACAAGCCCTGGTGACCGTTTCAAGTCCCTGTGCGTCCTTTAGAGACATATCCATCAAGACAATGTCAAATTTTTCTTTATCAAGCTGTATCAGCGCTTCACTGAGCCCTTCGACATGTACCAGTTCAAATTGAACGTCTTTTTATTTCTTTTATGAGTTCTTGGAAAAGGACAACGTCTGCAAAGTATTCCTCAACAAAAAGTATCTTGATTGTTTTATTGTTCATTTTACTTCCTCATTTTGAATATGGAGTGCATCGACCGTGTCGATGCAGCCTGCCCTGCGGTCTGGGCCAGGGGCAGTGACACGGTCACTGCACTCCAAAAAACCCAAAACAACCCGGTACAACAATTTGGGAATGCTCCCCCTACATCCCGCCTCCTAGACTACTCATTAGTTTTATAAGCGGCATAAAGAGCGCTACAACTATTGTACCAACAGAACCTCCCAGAAAAACAATTATAAATGGTTCTAACATACTCATCATAGATTCAACCAGATTATCAATCTCGTTGTCGTAACTATCAGCAACTTTTGTAAGCATTGTATCTAATTCACCTGTTTGTTCTCCTATTTCGACCATATTTATAACCATGGCGTCGCATATCTTTGATTCTCGCAATGGCTTTGCAATGCTTTCTCCTTCGCGGATGTTGTCGTGTATCTGTTCTACGGATTTACTCATTGCTGAATTTCCAGTAACGTCCTTGGAATTCTGTAAGGCTTCAAGGATAGGCACACCACTGGATATTAGGGTTGCAAGTGTTCTTGCAAATCTCGAAATAACAGACTTGTTTATAAGATTACCAAAAACTGGTATCTTAAATTTCAATTTATCAGTTATAATCTTGATCTTCTCGATTTTCTCAATTAGTTTGAAGAATATCAAATAAGCAATAGGGATTCCAAAGATTAAGTACCAATAAGTAATTAAAAAGTTACTCACATTTATTAAGCCTAAAGTTAATCCCGGCAGGGCAACGCCCATCTCTTCAAACATCTTTGCAAATTTAGGAATGATGAATATCATTATACCTGCCAATATTGCGCAAGATACAAGAATAACCGTTGTTGGGTACATCAATGAACCAATGATTTTTCGTTTGAGTTTTTGCATTTTTTCCCTGTATGATGCCAGCCGTGCCAACACTACATCAAGCGCTCCGCTAATTTCTCCTGCATTGATTATGTTTATATAGAGTTTATCAAATACTTTAGGGTGTTTTGACATTGCTATGGAAAGGGTATTTCCTCCCTTAATATCTGATATTAGTTCCCCAACGGCGTTTTTTAATAATCCTTTTTTCATTTGCGATTCAAGAATGGTTAAACTTTGTACGATTGGTATACCAGCGTTTTGGAGAGTTGAGAATTGTCTTGTGAAAGGGTTTAATTGTTTATCACTTATTTTACCTATAGTTATTGAAGTTATTGAGCTTTTACGTTTTTTTGAGACTTCGGATGCAGGTGAAGCGCTGTCCTTGACTTGTTTTATTTGAGTTGTGTAAAGTCCTTTACTACGAATTGCGTCAAGCGCATTTTCAGTAGAAATTGCTTCGATTTTATCCTTTACTGATGTGCCTTTACTGTCTACTGCTTGAAATTTGTATATTGGCATAAAAAGTCTCGGGAATTTTATAACTTACGTGCCCGACTAGATCGTAATAGTTCACCGCAAAAACGCAAAGAGCGCAAAGTTTTAAAAAAAAGAGATATTTCATATCTTTCATTGTTCACTTTGAAAACACTCTATAATAAATTACCAATAACCAAGATACAAGATACAAATAAATCTCAATCATCAATGACCAATCATCAAACTACTGAGATTTATCGATTATTGATGAGAGAATTTTTTTAAGCTCATCAGCTTCTTGCATTAATGGTTTAATTCGAGATTCTTTATTTGAATTTGCTGTTAACAATAACTCTAACCAATGATGACTCTCTTTAGCTTCACGTCTAGCAATCTTCATGCGTTGCAAAAAATCCTTCTTACCTAAAGCATCGTTAGCTTCTCGGTAATTTACTCCTACTGAACCAGAAGCACCAACTACCTGCCCAACAATTCTATCATTTAAAGGATTTCTTGGTAAATTTTTACAAACCACTATCACTGCTTTTGCGAATTCAGTAGATCTCTTTTCTAAATCAAACGCTTTTGCCATTTTATATAAACCACCAATAATCAAGATACAAGTTATTCACCCTGTTAGATAGTTTTTTAGAGGTTTATGGCTGATATAATAGTAATATCTTTTCAAACTTTACAATACATAAGAAAAGTGTATTATCTAACAGGGCAGGCAATTCACAAATACCAATAACCAAACATTTTCCGAACTACTTTTTTTTGATTATTGGAATTTGGTGATTATTTGGTTATTGTATCTTGTTTCTTGTTTCTTTTTCTGACTTCTTGCTTCCAGTCTCATTTCTAAACCTCCCTGTTTAAAAATAATAACTTTGCGAGCTTTGCGGTGAACTATTACTTTTTTTGTTTTGCGGAGCAAAATGACTATAAATTAACGACATGAGCTAAGCCAAAGCTAACTAAGCTAGGCTCAGCGTTGGCTTAGCTTAGTCAGCTTTGCCAAAGGGAGCTAATTTACACTTGTTTCTCTTACGACCTCTTCTAAAGTGGTTAACCCATTATATACGGCATGGAGTCCGCTTTCTAATAAGGTAAGCATGCCGTTATTTCTGGCTGCTTTTCTTAATGTTTCAGTAGAGGATTGTTTGATAATATGAGAACAAATCTTGTCATTAATTATCATTGTTTCAAGGATTGCCATTCTTCCTTTGTAACCCGTATGGTTACAATTATTGCAACCTTTTCCGATATAAAAGCTTTTATCCTGTAACTCAGAATCGGGGATGTTGAGTTCATTAATGGTGGTCTTGTCTGGGACATATTCTTCCTTACAGTTAGCGCATATCTTTCTCACTAATCTTTGATTGATTACGGCTATAAGGGATGCTGTTATTAAATACGGTTTAACACCCATATTGATTAATCTTGTAATCGTTAACGGAGCATCATTTGTGTGTAAGGTGCTTAATACAAGATGGCCAGTTAGTGATGCCTGCACAGCGATTTCTAATGTTTCTAAATCCCTGATTTCACCGACTAAGATGATATCCGGGTCTTGTCTTAATATAGACTTTAGGCAATTGGCAAATGTAACACCGATTTCAGGTTTGACTTGAATCTGCATAATGCCCTCAATATCATATTCAACTGGATCTTCGGTCGTAATAATCTTCATACCGGTTACATTAACATGGTTAAGACAAGCATATAAAGTGGTGGTCTTGCCTGAACCAGTGGGTCCAGTAACTAAGATAATTCCGTTTGGTTTATGCATCAGTCGTTTAACCGTGTCCAGATCATTATGTGTCATACCCAATCGATTCATGTCGAGTGAAACTGAATCCTTATCAAGTAGCCTCATGACAACACTTTCGCCATAACTGGTAGGTAATGTTGAGATACGAATATCAACAGCATGCCCTCTAATGGTAAGAAGTATACGGCCATCTTGCGGTAATCTTCTCTCTGATATGTTCATATTTGCCATAACTTTGATTCTTGATATAATGCCATTTGCAAAATGTACTGGTACAGGTATCTTTTTATGTAGTACACCGTCAATCCTGCAACGAACTCTGAATTCATTTTCAAATGCCTCAAAATGGATATCGCTTGCCTTATCTATAATTGCTTGCAAAAGTATTATATTGACAAAACTTTTTATTGGCGCTTCATTGGCCAGTTCTTTCAGGTTTTCTATTTCTATTATTTCCCTGTTATCAACATCTTGTAACCAGGTACGATCACGCTGAAATTTATCCAGTATTCCGTCGACAGATTCGTGTCTGCCCGGATAATATTTATCTATCGCATTAGCTATCTTACCCTTTTCGACCAGAACAGGTTTTACATCATACTTTAGTAAAAACCTGAGGTCATCTATTTGCTGTATTTCTAGAGGGTCTTGCTGTGCAACTGTAATTGTGTTACCTTCAAAAGCTATCGGGATGACTCGATAAAGTTGAGCGATAGAAGATGGGATCTTGTCCAGCACTTCAGGTTTGAAATCGACATCGTAATAGTCGATAATTTCCATACCCAGGTAATCACTTAACATCTTCATTATCAAGTTGTTTGAAGTATGACCTAAATCTATTAGTATATCTCCTAATGCCTTGCCGTTTATTTTTTGTACGTCAAGCGCTTCTTTTATCTGGTCTTCAGTTACCAGTTTTTTCTCTAATAATATCTGTCCGAATAATATTTTTTGCCTTTCTTTTACAGCCATAAACTTCACCTACGCCGTCTTAAAAGTTTTGCTCATGAGTTAGTATCTTAAAAAAAATATTTTGACCAAAATTGGCAAATATTTTATTTGTGTAACATGTAGGGCAAACCTTTAGGTTTGCTTTCATGCAACAAACGCAAGGCTAAAGCCTCGCCCTACATTTCTCTTCCGACTTGTTCGTGTTAGGGATTAAGGGGATGTCAGATATTAAATGCAAAATTTCTGGCACAGAGTACTTACTACTCAGTTTGCATAGACACCCGCATTACTTCTTCCAGTGTTGTAATGTTTGCACGTACTAGCCTTAATCCGTCTTCCATTAATGTTCTCATTCCATTAGAATGTGCAATCTTCCTCAATTCATTCGTTGTCACTTTTTTATATATTGCATCTCTCAATTCTGGACTTATACACATAAGCTCAAAGATGCTTGTTCTACCGCGATAACCAGTTTTATTACAATATTCGCATCCTTTGCCATGGTAGAATTCGGTGTCTTTAAAATCGATATTATTTAATCCTGGCGTTGTTAGAATTTCTTCTTTTATTTTGTATGGGATTTTACATTTCGGACATATAACTCTAACCAAACGCTGGGCTAGTATTGCTTGAATTGATGATGATATAAGAAAAGACTTTATACCCATATCAGTGAGTCTTGTTATTGCTGAAGGCGCATCGTTTGTATGGAGTGTACTCAGGACTAAATGTCCTGTTAATGATGATGAAATAGCTATTTCTGCAGTTTCAACGTCACGAATCTCACCTATAACGATTATGTTAGGGTCCTGTCGGAGTGCGGAGCGAAGTATATTTGGGAACGTCAGGCCAACCATCTCATTTACCTGACACTGATTAATTCCGAAAATATTATATTCTATCGGATCTTCCACCGTAATTATTTTTTGCTCTAAACGATTAAGTTCATTTAAGGCAGCATAAAGGGTTGTGGATTTACCACTGCCTGTAGGTCCCGTAACCATAATTATACCGTTGGGTTTTTTTAATGCGCTCTTGAAATTGTTATAATCATGTTCATCAAAGTTCAAGTTCTTCAGTTTCATCAGCATGGTTGACTTTTCCAGTATTCTCATTACGATACTTTCACCGCAGGTTGAAGGTATTGTGCTAACTCTGATGTCTACAGGCCTTTCATCAACTTCTGAGCTGATTCGCCCATCTTGAGGTTTTCTTTTCTCTGTAATATCTATATTTGAAAGTATCTTTATCCTGGAAATTAGCGGCTCTTGTACGTGTTTTTCGATTGAATGCATTTCCTGACATACACCATCAATCCTGTATCGTATGCGAATTTTGTTTGATAATGGTTCAATATGAATGTCACTGGCTCGTACCTTAACCGCTTCATCAATTAGATGTGTAACGAGTTTAACAATTGGCGCTTCAGCTTCCTTATCAGCCACCTTTGTATAGTCATATGTTTTGTCAGTATCGGTTTCTATTAACTTGAATCCATCCAGAAAACCATCAAAAGAGACCTCTCTTTCCTTTGCATAATATTTCTTTATAGCATCTGCAATGTTATTTTTTGTTGCCAATACACATTCTATGTTGGTATTAAGTGTGAAACGTAAGTCTTCTAGTGTACTTATGTCAAGTGGGTCGCTTATGGCAACGACAAGTAATCCGTTTTGTTTTGCAATAGGGATAATGTTGTGTTTTTTTGCGATGTCTTTTGGGACTGAGTTTATGACGTCTTTCGGGATGGAGATAGTCATAGGATTAACAACCTGAAAATCGAATTGTTCAGCCAGACTGCCTATTATGTCTTCAGGATTAACAAAACCCATTTCTGTTAGCGCTTCCCCCAATCTGATTGATAGTTTCCTTTGATGTTCTAATGCACTGCCTAACTGTTCTTCAGTGATGATTCCCTTTTCTTTGAGCATTTGTCCTAATGACATTCGTGAAATTTTCATTTTGTTAAATAGTCTCCATCTATTCGTTAACAATTCAAAAGTTCAGAATTTTGATCCGAAAATAGATTCCCGATCGTGGTCGGGAATGACAACTTGTGACGCTCTAGCTTATTTACACAATTCAATTTTTCTGTCATTCCCGCGGAATAACTACTTGGGAAGCCCGTCCCCGCCAGAACAGCCTTGTCGGGCTGGCGAACGGATTTATCCGGGCGGGCAGACAGGGAATCTGATCCTGACTTTCGTCAGGACATGTTTTCATGCTTCGTGGCGCCCTGAAAGGGCATGAGGGTTTAACACGAAAACAAGGTTCAATCGCAGCAAGTCGCCTGAGTCGACCCTGAAGTCTGCTCTAGACCCGGCCTCTGGAGGGATGCCGTTCCTACTCCTCGGTAAGAACGGCTTCCAGCCGTGACCAATATCCCATTTTCATAATTCGTGCCTGCTTGTCCCTGCCTGTCGGCAGACAGGGCGCCCCAAATGGTCATGAGCGTTTGCTTAGCTTTTGCGTACTTGGCTAATTATTATATAACATAAATGCTAGTTTCTACAATATATTAAATCAAGAACTATTTTCCTTCAGAGGAATTTAGACTTTAGTCTTTTATATTAAGAAGAGTTAGGCGTAAAATTTATGAAAAATACCAAGAATACCCCGTGCGAAAGCACGGGGATATTTACTAATCGGATATGTTCTCATAAGAATTGAGAAGTTTTATGAATGTGGCAACAAAATAACTACTGACAATACTTTTTTGCTTTCGTAGTTTCCCCAGGGCGCTAACAGTGAGATTCTTCATTCCACTTCGTTTCATTCAGAATGACAAGCAACACTAGCTCAATGTCATTTAGAATGACATTGCGACACAACCTCCAAGCTTATCGGACTGGCGGGAAGTCATCCGGGCGGGCTGCCTGCTGCAAATTTATTGTCTGCAGTTATGCTGTATTGTTACCTTCTTTTCCTCTTTCTCCTTCTCCTTCTTCTTGTAGGCCTCCTTCTTGCCTCTGCTTCCCCTATGGAAAATGATAGTATCACGGGTGTTACATAGGCTGCCGAGATTATTAACTTTTTCAAAAAGCCCCTTCGTCCTTCATCAAAATCCTGAAATAATTCATTTTCCGGAAGACTCTCCGAAGTTTTATCTAATCCATCTCGTTCAGTCGAATTCAAGTGGACACCTTTTTCAGGGTGCCCATTAGATTCTTTGCATTTACTCATCTTTTCTCTCCTTATCAAATCGTAATAGTTCACCGCAGGCCTTTGCGTCTTTGCGGTGGGCTGAACTATTACCTATTTTCTAAATCAAACGCTTTTACCATTTTATATAAACCATCAATAATCAAGATACAAGTTATTCACCCTGTTAGATAGTTTTTTAGAGGTTTATGGCTGATATAATAGTAATATCTTTTCAAACTTTACAATACATAAGAAAAGTGTATTATCTAACAGGGCAGGCA
>MAYW01000063.1 GCA_001723765.1 Candidatus Scalindua rubra | reverse complement strand
CCACAAACACGGCTTTGGTCTGCCTTGCCTGCATCTGCAAGTCAGGCAAGGCATCCCTGCATCCTCCCTGTCCCGTACCTAAAATGGTATTCGGGGAACCGAGCAAAATTTCTTTTAAATTGATTTGAAATGGGCGACACAAAATTTTTTATCGGTGTTTTTTGGTAAGATGGAAATTAAAACTGATGCTATACAATCGAGTGTGACAATTAGCTATTTCTTAGACACTCCATTTCCATTCTTCTCAAGCTCAGCATCAAGTTTAGAAATGAAGTTATAGTTCTTCTTACGCAAGTGGTCAAAATAGTAATCATAATCTTCAGGAGTTAGAAAGTTGAAATAATAATGTAGTTTTGACTGCTGTTCATTCAAGATGGAGAAATGATTTTTTCCAGCCTTATATTTTGCTTTATTTTCATCTGATGGGTTTTTGATTTCTTCATCTCCTTTTATCTCAACTACGAGGATTTTTTTATCCACTTTTATGAAAAAATCAGGGTTGAATCGGCCTCGTTTTGGATGCTCGCCTTTTTTCCATGAGTATTCAATGGGATAGAAATCTTGATCTGTTGATTTTATCCAATTGTCAATAAATCTGGCATTTTCCTGCTTTACCATTTCTCTGATGAATAGACGTTCCGGTTTATGATCTGCAATAACAACATTCAAGGGTGTTTTAAAGTTGTGACCGTTTTCTATTCTTTCCATTGCTGATCTCGGTAATGATTCATCTTCTTCAAGGACTTTTAGAAATGATAAGACCTCCTCATCACTTACTTTCTTTGAGTCATCATCCCAAAATACTTTTGCTTCTCCTCGCCTCATTGCGGCAAAGCCAATACTGTTCCTTTTTCTGTTCTGCGTTTTAACTTCTTCCAATGCCTTGGGAGACATTACATAGCGAACAGCTTTTGCAGCTGGACGATGTAAAACACCAAATGCCTGATAAATCCTCTGTCTGTTATCATCACTTACCTGATTGCCTTTTTCACCAATACGTTTCAAAGAAGTTCGGATTAGCTTGTTCAGCCAATCAAGATTATATTTTTTGGTGTAATTAGTTGGATTGTCTGTGTCTGCTGTTTCCATATCTATAGATTTAAATTTATTATGAAGTTGTTCTGCAATATCTTCAATGGTAAACATCTTGTATGTAATAAGTGTTTTTTTTCTTTCTGCTTTCACCGGTTGTTGCCCGATGATACTCCGTCTCTCTTTCAAGAGCAGGAGCCTGTCTGATGAGTGTAATAAAACCTTTTTTTAAACTCATACTCTTTTTCCTGTTTATATTCTTCTGTTTCAGCTAGCTTTGCATAATCAATGTTGTGGATTATAAAATTATAATCTGGTTTCTTTTTAACCGGATAGGAATAGATTCTATTTTCTATCTCAAGAACTTCATCAACGAGGTGCTTGATTCTGCCAGACCAGCGATCATGATTAAACACAGTTACAACTGGTTTCTGCCCTAAATATAATTCTGGAATCCTTAATCCCCTTCCTAACACCTGTGCAATAAGAAGCTTACTATCAAATGCCCTTTCCTCATGAGGAACTATTTGAAAGACATTTTTAACATCCCATCCTTCTGTTAACATGCTTACCGATGTGATCCATTCGACAGGACTGTCTTTTCTATCAACATCTTGCAGCTTACGAACATTCTCTTTATGTTTTGGAGATGAAGTAACTTCTAATACTTTTTTGGCTGCATCTTCTTCTGAAATCCCCTCTCTTTCAGAAAGAAAATGTATCAGATCAGTGGTAAGTTTATTGCAGGCTCTAATATCCTTTGTAATCAAGATTGTAAGAGGTTTAACCATTCGATATTTGGTGTTTTTATTTTCGATATGGTTATCATAGATTTTTTGAAACTTTTCATTTTGAGTATTTGAAGTGTCTTGTGCAACATAATCAATGGATTTAACAAAACCATCTTCAATAGCCTCTCTTAGGGAGTAGCGACATATAACATCTGTAAAATACTCATCTTTGATATAACAAGTTCCTGAAAGTCCAGTTACATATCTGAAGTCAAAATCTTCATCGAGGAGGAACTCTTTCCATTTCTTGAAATCTTTGCCAGTTTGATTATAAACATGGTGAGTCTCGTCATTAACAACTAAAGTACGGTCACCTTTCATGGAAAGGCTTTCACGAATAGATGATTTAACATGTTCATAGAGGGCATGACAGTTCTCTACACAAATTGTCCCTGTGGTTATACTCTCTGTAGCATTTATAATATGAGGGTTTTTGATAACCGAGCCTCCCGGCAAAAGACTCCGCAAGGTTTCATCTCCAGAGAGGAGCTTGAATTTTTCCATTAATCCGGCTTCGATAGTAGTGGATGGGCAGACAACCAAAACATGATCAACTGCACCTTCGGCCAGCATAATACGTGCAATACCATAAATGACATAACTTTTACCAGTACCAGTCCCCAGATCGATAGAGCATGAAAGCTTATCAGGAAGCTGAAGATGTCTTTTCATTTCCGTAAAAGAGCCATACAAGTCTCTCAATTTATCATTGGAATTATAGTTTTCTTCTGCAAGTTCAGTTATATTTTTGTATTGTCCTCCAAGCATGTAACGAAGCGTAGTTTTAATTGCCTCTTTTTGATAATTACGCTCACCACAAAGGGCGTCAACAAAGCCTTCATATTTATCCATGTTAAATACAGCAGGATCAATATTTTTGCTGACCTCCAAAACCAAATCCTGATTGAGAAAACGTTTCTGATCCAGCATTTATTTCTTGCTCCTTGAAGACTTCAGCTTATGAGAGGAGTTGAAGTCCTTAATGCTCTTGATCTCACGGTATTCATTCCCATAAATATCAAGGTAAATGATCATCATCTGATTCTTTATGGATTCTACCGGAAGATGGACCTCCCAGCCGTTTTTCACCAAATCGCTGGCATAGTATACCTTGTCCAGGTTAAATATCTCTCCGTCATAATCAAAGTCCACCATAACCATGGATAGAGACTCTCTGTTTCCAAGCTGACTTGCCCCTTTCAACATGGCTTCGCTCTTGAAGGTTTTTATCTTGATTGCAGCAACCTCTGATGATTGTTCTTTGACCTGTTTTAGCATATATTCACATTCTACTTTCGGCTGTCTTACAAAATCAAACCCGACAGCGTCTACAGTATCATTAACCTCACTTTCATCTATTGGTTGCTTTATCGCCTCAAAATCCCTGTTATGGAGTTCATTTATAATAGAATATGGAATGCGAAGGATGTAATAACGAGTAGAACCCTTATCAATATAATCCTCTAAAAACATGACACTTGCAGCAGGTGAAATGATAAAAAACTGTTTGCCAACCTTTGAACCAATCATTGAATGCAGATCATCAATAAAGCCGTAGTCAAGAACTACTCCGCCTTCCTGTTGATAATTAAAGACCAGTACATCAGACCGTCCTTTGTAGCCATCCAAATCAATGCCCGATACTGTATGCTTATAATCACGGCAGTTGAATAGATGCAGAGCAAAAAGACGCCAATCCTTCCAGGGAAGTTTTTTCAACTTCGGAAAATCATAAAGACCAGCATGGTAAAGAGTAAATGGCTTAGGCTTTAAGGATTTACCTTTGTTGCCAATTTCTTTTTTCAGATTAAGCATCCGCTTTTGTGTTGTATAGATTGCCAGTTTGCCACAATCAATACCTATCCAGCGACGACTTAATTTTTCTGCAACGGCTAAAGTTGTTCCAGACCCTACAAATGCGTCAATTACAAGCTCTCCCCTTTTAGAAGAAGATTCTATAACACGCTCTAAAAGTTCTTCGGGATTTTCAGTTGGATATTTAGCATTAAAAACATACCCTTTTAAATCTGTCCAATTGGAATCTATAGGAATAGTTTCTGTTTGAAGATATTCAGGCATACCTCTTATTTTATTCCCGTTGATATCTGTATAAATGGTATTATTATTAATCCTTAATCTACTCTCAGATATAAGTTCTTGAATTCTTTTTTGAGTGAATGTCCAGTGTCTGCCTTGAGGTGGATACATCATTTTCCCAAAAATTACCCTTTCAGGAGGACGCCGTAATCCAGGAGAACTCATTGCTCTCCAAATGGGTTCAATTTCATTTCCACAAAAAGTACAAGTTCTTTCTTTCTCGATCGTTTTAAAATGAAATGAATTTACTCTTGAGTAAAAAAGTGTGTTATCTGTAGCCACATTAAATTTTTTTAAACCTTTTAACATTCTTTTAAATCGATTGATTACAATATCATTTTGAAAATTCTGCCCACCAAAGACCTCATCCATTATTGCCTTTATGTAATGCCCAAAATGATAATCTATCCTGCAAAATATTACGCCATCATTAGACAATAACTCCCTAAGTAGAATTAGCCTTTTTCTTAGAAATTCAATAAATTCTGCTCCTTTTTTCTTAGCTGAATATGCGCCCTGTCCATTTTTAAGAGAATATTCATCACCAGTTCCAAATGGAGGATCAATGTATATCAGTTTGGCTTGACCTTTTACATCTGGATCATCAAGCAAAGATTTCATCACTTGGAGGTTATCGCCAAAGATGAGTTTATTAGTCCAACCATTTCCATTCTTTCCAAAGGTCTTTATTGGTTGAAGGGGTACAGCCATCGTGTCAGCCAGAATATCTTCTTCTCTTTCCTTTCCTGCATAAACCAATTCGTATTCTTTCTTTTCAGGAGGGAAGAGAATATGTTTATAATCAAGCGGTAGTGCTTCACCTGATTCAAGTATTTCAATAATTCTTTGACGGTCTTTTTTTGATAATCTTGACATTTCAGTAAAACTTCAATAAATCCTTATTATCTCATCTTCAACGATTATAAGATGTTTTTTTGAAAGCTTATCTTTGTACCTTTCTAGAACAGTTTCCATTGTTTTTAACAAATTTGATGTTTTTGTTATTGTTAGTTTGACTAATATAATCCCTCTAATGTCATGAGAAATGAATCTATAGTAGCTTTGAAAATCGGCATCTCTGGTGATAATCCACATCTTTTTCTTTTCAGCAAATTTATAGACCTCCCCATTTTTTATCCCGCCCATCCCGATCTTTTTTAAATGTTCAACTGAAAAGCCTCTCTTTTCAAGGAAACCAATAAGAGCGTAAGGCATATTCTCATCCAGAAGGAATTTGATATTCATACGGCATACGCCTCATACTCACATAGCTTGGACGCATACTTCACGGCTGCCTTGATATCCTGTGGAGTGAGGGAAGGATAATCTTTTATTATCTCGTCTATAGATACGCCTTCTGCTACAAGTGAAACAATGAGATACACAGGTATCCTTGTTCCCTTTATACACGGCTTCCCATGCAAAATATCAGGATCTGAAGAAATTCGTTCAAATATTTCTTTATTTTCCATAAAACACCTCCTAACTTTTATTTACTGCATGAATTTCATATTCTTCAATTAAACCTTCATCAGCAAAACTAAAATATTGATTTTCACCTATAATAATATGGTCAAATAACCTTAGTTCCATTGCCGATGAAGCAACAATCAAATCTCGTGTCAATGACTTGTCACAATCGCTTGGCTCAATACACCTGAAGGATGGTTATGAGCCACAATAATTGCAGGAGCTTGATATTGCAAGGCAATCTGTAAAATATCTCTTATGGATGGATTTACTCTATCTATTGAACCCATTTCCATATCAATAACATTTGTAATGCTATTTCTCTTGTCTAATAACAAGACCTTAAATAGCTCTTTTTTCATATCTCTCATCAGTGGCATCAAATAATTTGCAACGTCCGATGATGATTTTACAGTACCTTCAAATGCCTTTTCCTCGCTCATCATTCTTTTTCCAAGTTCTATAGCTGCCTTAAGATGTGCAATTTTAGCATCCTTCAAACCGGAAATCTGCTTAAATTCAGTAATATCAATACCACTCATAGTACGGAGCGTTTTGAATTTATGCAACAATTCTCTTGCAATATCAACAGCACTCTTTCCGTCGATTCCTGTTCTGATGAGAATACCCAGTAATTCAGCATTACTCAAGGTATGTTCACCATATTTTAGCAACTTTTCCCTGGGCCTGTCATCTTCAGGCCAGTTACATATTGCTTTGGGATATATTTTCTTTTTTTTCATAATAGAAGAAACTAAAGATAAGATAAATTTAGAAAATTTGCTATTAATCTTATTTAAATATCATGTATTTTCACATAAATCCATTGTTTTTTTCACGATTTTTAACGGGGAAACTGGCACACAAAGGGTTTAGCGGAATACCGATGTAATCGGGGTGTAGCCGACCGACTGTAAATGGGCGGGTGGGGTGTGATATGGATAAATCTATGACCGTCAATTAATAGGCTTGTCTGTTTAAGCTTATTAAGTGACGGGCATACCGCTTATTATCCCCCCTGAAGGGGGATAGGGGGTAATATAGTTAAATATATGCCCTGAATTTTACAGTCTTGGAACAAGTCTGTGAAATGCAGGGCAACCATTTTTTTATTCTTTGTGTTCCACTCGTACGACTAGCCCGTACCCACCCTCTATATTTGAAAGAGACGTTGCACACTGCCCCCTACTGAACGTTAAAGGCTGGTTGCTCGTCAGTAAAGACCCAGCGAGAGGGTGGGTCTTACGGGCGGGGGAGGACGGTTGGACACCCCTTTAAGGGGTAAACGCTCCGCATAGAACATTCGTTGTTAAAAGAGAGGAGTCTATAACAATAAAACCTCACAATCGAGTTGGTGGTCATTTGTTTAATAAAATTCTTTTTTTTCCGCTAAGGGGGAAGCAGGTTCGAGGCTCAGGGAACGGAAGACAGCCGACAGGCTGGCTGGAGCCTGAGCATCGAAACAGCTTCGGGTGGTTGGGGGATGTGGTTTTATTCCCCGACGTCTGTATGTCGGGGGCGGACTCAAACGAGCAAAAACACCGATAAAAAATTTTGTGTCGCCCATTTCAAATCAATTTAAAAGAAATTTTGCTCGGTTCCCCGAATACCATTTTAGGTACGGGACAGGGAGGATGCAGGGATGCCTTGCCTGACTTGCAGATGCAGGCAAGGCAGACCAAAGCCGTGTTTGTGGGTTTTATTTAAAATGATAATTCTGATTTAAAAGCAGAAAGGAAGAAGGATTTAAACGATTTGTAGAGTATAGCCCAAGGGTCATCCGTAAGTTTTCAGAAAAACCTTCATGACTTTATTCTTTCTCAACTCTTCTTTTTTTTCACGTGTCAATTTCTTAATATTCCTTTCGGCGTGTAAGACATTTTTATAGTATCTATATTTCGCATGCTCTCAATTTTTCTCTTAATTCCTTTTCCCGGTCACTTAAAACCATGTTGGTGAACTCATTGATTTCCTCCAGCCATTTTTATTTTTCCTCTGTGGATAATTGCATATATTCGATTATTTTCTCGTCTTCAAGAGCATAGATAAATCCTTTATCCATTCTATTTCTCCAGATATTTTCTTACTTTATTCAGCATTTCAATATCACTTAAATCCTGAGTTCTTCCGCTAAATTCCTTCATTTTTATTACATCATCTATTGATGCCAGATAAATATCTATATCCTTCGCTTTTTTCACGGTTCTGTTTTTAAACGACATTTCAAAATCCAATGGATGAACAAGCACAATATAAACGACCTTATAGTTGTCTTTTTTATGATAAAAACTGAATGCCTTAAGGTTTTTGTTTTCTATCCAATCCTTTACTTTATCAGGATTTGCGAGGTCTTCAGGGCTTACTAGCAAGCGCGGGACATAACCTGATTCTTTCAATAGGGATGTTAACTTGAGAACATTTTCTTTATCCATAGCAATAACAATGTCAATATCCTGAGTTACCCGCGGGATACCATAGAGATTGACAGACAACCCACCCGCGATGAGATATCTAACATTGCTCTTATACAATCCTTCCAATATCTCAAAATAATACATATTCAGCCCTTCCACTCATCTTTAATACCTGTGACACCATACCAAATTACTTATTTATTCATAGAATTAAGTATGGTGTCCTCCGAATTCCCCGGTAAACAATTCTATAAGGTTTCTGGATGATTTCGCGGATATTTTCATTTTGAAATTCAGGAACTATTCGACCTGATTTGGGAAACTTTGCAATTTGCGTGATGTGATTTAATATCTTGTTTCGGAAATGTTTTGCTGCCGAAGTATTATCTTCAGATATGAAGATAATTAAATCCCTAAAATCCAATCTGGCAGCAGGTGACCACTTTATTCTGTAATCCATGAAGAAGATTCTTTTTCGATTTGTGCATGAGGTATACCCTTACCCTCGTCAAGTTCCTGCAAAGCTTTACGAATACTTGCAACAAATTCAATTCTCTCCTTCACATCTTCCCAAGTAGCATCATCTGGCAAATTTTTTAAGGGTATCTATAGCTAATTCTCTTACTGTCATAAGTTTATTCTAATAAAAGTTTTATAATTATCAAATATAAAATTGATAACTTTGCGATGAATAGAGAAAATTGGAAAATAGGTAGAAATTGGCGCTATTTATCTCCATCTGAACTTATATCTCCTCTTTCTGCTTTCAGGCATAGGCCAGGTCGTAGGGCATGGATGGTTTGAAGCTGCAAGTTATTTGCCAAAGAAATAAGTGTCTGTCCCTGATTCCTGATAGTTCATCATTCGTCATAGGATTTGTACAAATAACCTGCTTACCTTCTTTTGTACGATAAACCCCAATGATTTTCTTTTCTGCTTCTGATACGGTTGCATTTATAAGAACGCCCTCGATATCTTTATTCTCAGGACCAGGGATAATATATTTCTCACCAATAAGCAACCTTGGCGGAGCCTCTTTTCCCGCGAATGTAAATTCAGGGGATTCACCATCAAAGGTTGAAGGTATCTCATCGTGTTCACAAACCGATTTTACTAAATCGAACATATCCTTATGCTTCTGGCGCGCAATTAAGACATCTCGAATATTTGTAAATCTAAAATTAAAGCTGAATTCTTGAATTTTAAACCCATGTGCAAAACCTGCACGATGTTCGCTTATTTCTTCTAAATCATACTCAAAAGGGTGATTGGTCACAAAAACATATGCAGATGGTGATGGCTGAGCATTGATTTTTAAGGTTTTTTCTTTACGTTTAAGCTCATTAACTATATTAGGTACTTCCTTCACAAAACCAGTGATATTAATATCTATGAAAATGACTCTTTCATGCTTTGCATTCTTTTTCAATGCATTATATAATTGATTTCCGATACTTACATTATTTTTACTGAGCTGGCGTGCTTTTGCTTCAACAGAATATTTCCGTCCCGTTGCTTTTGAAATCGCAGTAAATTCGCAATGTGTAGTCCTCTTATCTTCTTCATTTTCAATTTCTAAACTAAAGCCCGCCTTTATAAATTCTGCGGATACATATGTCTCGTATTGCGCACCGCGAAATTGTGATATATCTTTTAGCCGTCTAATTAGTCTTTCTTGAACTTTTACGTTATGTGCCAGAAGATACAAATTATACGAAAGATTTAAATAAGCAGATACTGCGCCTGTCATCAGAACAGTATTGATTGCACCATCTCCTGATAAGTGCTCTCTCATGTATTTATGAGCAATCTCGTGCCATTGAGCTACTGGATGTCTTTCTTCGAATGGTTTCGTAAATTCATCTTGTATCCACTCTTTACCAAATACCATTCTTATATATTCAAACAGAAAATCGTGGAACGTCTTCCACTTCTTTGAATAGTACATGCGATTCCCGACAGCCACAAAACGATAACCTTTAGAATCAATGGATATTATCGATCTGCCTAAACCTTGTTGTTTTTTAATTTGTAATTGCTTGGCTTTCAGACGTTCAAATTGGGACGGAACCTCGGAAGGGATAGAATCATTTCTCTCATAACAACATCTTTTATACTTTTTCCCACTGCCACAGGGACAGGGATCGTTCCTGCCTATTTTCATTTCATTTAATGGTTTTATAAGATATGATATAAAATCCTTTAAGATAATGGATGATAAAGTATACTGCTCCTTTCTTCTTTGAATTGTTTTAAGATTACAGTTATACGTCTTATGTAATTATGCGCTTAAAAGTAGTATTTTTGCTTTGATCCGCTGTTTGTCTGAAAGCTCTTTGCTGTTTTTTGTCCCGTGTACTATCTACAGAATCTTTGGTTTCGACCTCGTGTATTTTTCTTTGCTGGCCTTTTATCCCAATAACATCCGGTCGAAATCCGCGAATGGTATCAGGTTGTACATAGCCAGGGATATCAGCCTTAACATCAAAGCCCTACCTTTCAAGTTTTCTAGCTATCGAACGTACCTTTGCATCATGTTTGCTTTGACTTTTTCTCGAACGTGACATTTCAACCTCCTTTGCTGTAATGTCTTAATATTCTTTCTCTATCTTCATTCTCCTTGTCACCTTTATAGTAAATCTCAATAAATTCCACACAATCCTCATCTTCAAAATAGGCATAAATTACCCTAATGCCACTTGCAGAACCTTTCCCTTTTAAGGCTCTACATGCAAATTTTCTTGCTTTATAAATTCTTGGATATTTAATGCTAAGGTTTGATATTTGGACTATTCCCTTATTATCTATGCCTAATTTATGGAAAAGCCGAAGTTGTTTCTCAGTAAATATATCTAAGTCATATTTGAGCGTTCTAAATTTTTTATTAAGTATCTTTAAATCCTTGTCGAATTCTGGAAGGGACTTAACTTCATTAAATATCTTCTTCACTATAAGACCTCATTGAGTATTCCGAGGTGCGGTAAAAAACAGATTCGTAATCTATTATTTCACCGTCATCTGTGGTAAGCCAAGGAACATCATTATGGGAATATTCACTTATCCGCGCAGCATTCATATTAGAGACTTTTTCTAATACGTCATCAATTATTCTCAATTCATTGGCTTTCAATCTAGATAAATCGGGAGTTCTTAAGGGAAGATATTTTCTTTGTGGGTATTGAAAATATTTACCTTCAACTTTAACTATCTCCTTTTGAGTCTCCATTTCCTCAATTATCTTTATAAATTCTTTAGGGGTGGGGCCATAATTGTTTTTTATATAAGTAGCACCTATGAGTTGTTCTTCATATTTTTCGTAATAATTAAAGTCAATAAAATAAAGGAGTTTATATAGTACAGATTCACCGATATTCGGCTTTGAACCCACTTTATTAAGGATATAAAGTAAAACCTCTTTAAACTTTTCTAAGTTCTTTTGCGGTATGTTAATGCGAATCTCTGACTTTGTTTTTGTAGGTTTGGTTTTTTTTTCTAAGACCACTTTTATATCCTTTTTTAAATCAAGTAAAATATCCGAAGCAACATTGAATATCTTTGAGAGCTTAGCTACTTCCTCAGCGTTTATTCTTCTATCTCCCGTTTCAATCTGAGACAATGAAACTCTGCTTATCTTAAGCAAATCAGCTAATTTCTCCTGAGAGTATCCAGCTTGCTCTCTTAGGGCTCTGATCCGCATACCTAATTTTTTATAAAAGTTAACCACCATTTTATATCTCCCCTTTCAGGAATAACACAAGTATAGCATGTGTAATAAAATCTGTCAAGTGTTTGTTTCAAAATATTACATTATAGCTTTTTGGCAATTTTCATAAAATAGTAGGTGAAATTATTATTCTTGATGAGGTGTCAAAAGAAAGCTACTTAATTTCAAAAAATCAAGAGACAGAAGAATAATAAAAAATATCTCCATGTTTATTTTTTAGTTTTGTGTTTTCTGTTTTCAAGGTCTAACATTGGCAGGCCATTTACCAAAGAAATAAGTGTCTGTTCCTGATTCTTCCTGATTCTTGAGGACGACTGACGAGGGAGGGTGGAATGATTGAATATTATTATTGGCAGATGAAAATATTCCCCCAGTATTTCAGTATAAAATCTATGTAATTTCTTTAACGGATTCTGTCTCTGTCCAAGTGTTTATTAAATCCAGAATCTTTTGAACCTGTTTTGGATAGTCATTTAAATCCATTTCGTCGTATTTCATAAAGGCGGCACCAATTTTTCCATGCTTATCAGCTTGATTTGCAGATATTCCAATAATAACGTCAAGTTCAGGATTAATTCTAATTATTTTACCAACAGTATTATCAAGAGTATCTACGATAAATTCATTTTCTTTAAATATCCGTAATTCGGCTTCTTCTTTATCGGTTTTGTTTGGTTTATCTTCCTTAAAACTGATCGGATCCACATCATGTATCGCAACATAAGGAATTTTAAACTTATTCAATACTCTCATAAAAATATGCATATTCGTTTTTCCGCCACACTCAACAACACAAATATTGCTTGCAGATAAGTCATATTTTTTATCTTTTGATAAAAACTTTGTCGCCCAAAAAGGAATAATAAACTTTTCGGTATCGCCTTCAACCAATACAACTTTCTTAGAAAAAAACATCTCATTCCGCGATAAGTCAAAAAGGCTTAAATACCTAAAAACTTTTCTGAGCCTGTTCTTTTCTTGCTTGGATTCAGCAGCAAATATATCATCAACAAATTGGAAAGTATTTGTAGGCTCATTTCCCTCACGCCCAACAATCACTATATTCTTGTATTCAAACGTATCAACAAAAAAATTGGAATGTGTACAGGCTAAAACTTGATCAGTAGCAGATATATTTTCCAAAACACTCAACATTTTTCTTTGACCATTCGGATGTAAATAAAGTTCTGGTTCCTCAATTGCAAGAATAAAGTTCTTTACCAAAGCTTCCTGCTGTTCTTCTGCAACGGTTACTGTGCTAATGGTTTTTGCATAAGCTCGTATATACGCTAAAATCAATGCGCGTTGAAGACCATGGCCTTTAGAATCAATGGATGTCGGCAAAGCATCATCCAGAGTGATTTTTACATCTTTGAATAAATCAACAAGCTCAGGTGTAACAATTTCAATCCCGATTTTTGTTCCAGGCATATTCTCACTTATTATGTCTGTAATAGTGCCTTCAAAATCTTTTATTTCCTGCAATCGCTCCGAATCATCACCGGCATCTGATTTATTCAAATATTTCTTTAATCCATCGAGTTGTTTTTTCACTTCTTCAAATTTTGGATTTTTTAATACTATCCTGTTTGTCAAATCATTAACCAATTTACCTAGTACTGTTTGTTGTGTCGTTTTAGATTCATCCTGAGCATCCTTTACAGCCGGAACTAAGTAAAATTTTGGTAAAAGATCAGCGAAAACTTCTTTAAGACCTGCTGGATTTTTTATCCAGTCTGGTTCACCAAATTCTACTTTTCCTTCCTCAATATATTTAGCGATTCCCTCTTTGTATGAAGCTTGCGTCACAGTACCTCTATCTGTTTTAAAATAATCCGGTAAACCTTTATCTTTCACAATCTTTGTAATTTCAGATTTATATTCATCAAACCGCGAAAGGTCAAAACAGGATTCACTTGGTCTGGCTTGCCATCCGTAGAAAGTCATTTCATACTTCTGAGTCTGGTTATTATGCTCAATACTTTTTTTTACTCGAATTGCTTGGTTATATATCCAATGTTTTAGATATTTTTGCTTCTTATCGTATGCCGTCAATCTATCGAAAGTTAAGATTAGTGAAATCGGCTCATTGTGATTCTTAAAATAAAAATATTCTTCATTTATGCCTCTAACAGAATCCTGATAAAACAACTCAATTGCCCGAAATATATTTGATTTACCGGCATTGTTCTCCCCAATAAACATTGCCAGATTATCAACGTCAATGCTTATCTGTTCAATAGAACGAAATTTAACGATTTCAATTTGTTTTAATTTCACAAATCGACCTTTTGATCTTCTTCTTTATTATCTCCGTCTTTCTCATTATCTTGTAACTGGGCCTTCATTGGAATTTGCTCAATTGGTTGCGCTTCAGGTAACTCTTTATCTCCTGCTGCGCCCAATTCTTTGAACTTCCTCACACTAACCATAACTCGTCGCTCTAAAGACATTAGCATTTTGTTAAATGAAACCGTAGCTTGAGATAAATAATTGCCTGTTTTATTTATATGTCCCAAAAAAGGTTCGAATCTATCGTATATTTCTTTTCCAAGAGTAGCGATTTCTTGAGCGTGTTTTGCGATTTGCTCTTGTCGCCATCCAAATGCAACGGCACGAAGTAGCGCAATAAGGGTTGTCGGTGTTGAAATAATAACCTTGTTTTCCATGCCATCCTCTATCAATGTATGATCAACAGAAAGAGCTGCGCTTAGAAAGGATTCGCCTGGTATAAACATAACAACAAACTCTGGAGCTTTGCTAAATTGATCCCAGTATTTTTTGTTAGTTAACGCCTTCATATGATTTCTTACATGCTGAGAGTGTTTTACTATAAGAGTTTTTCTCTGTTCTTCGTCCGTTACTGCTGTAGCATCGATAAACGCATCCAAGGATACCTTACTATCAACTATGATCTCCCGACTTGCCGGTAAATGAACTATCATATCAGGTCGTAATCTTCCGTCCTCCGTAGTAACCGACACTTGCTCAGTAAAATCACAATGCTCTGACATCCCAGAAAGCTCTACAACCCTTTTCAGCGTTACCTCACCCCACCTGCCTCTAACCTCTGGTCTACGCAATGCGGTAACAAGATTGCCTGTTTCCTTTTGAAGCTGTTGGTTTGTTAACACCAAGGTTTTTATTTGGCTTTCAAGACTTCCATAATCCGATGCCCGCTTCTTTTCTAGTTCGCTTACCTGCTGTTCATATCTTTTTAATGCCTCGTTCAGTGAATTAACAATATTTTTGACGGATTCTTCTTTCTCGCCAAATTCACCTTTGGCTTTGCTCAAAACAGCCTCCAATGTTTCTTTGGCAAGCTCAATAAAAGCCTTATTATTGCTCTTCAGAGACTCTCCCGAGAGCGCCTGAAAAGTCGTTGTGAGTTTTTCTTCAGCTTTCTCAAGGAGCTTTTTCTGTTCTTCAACATTCTTCACTGCTTCTTCAAGTTTTGTCTCAGCCGAAGTTTTAGCTTGTTCGACGCTTGAAATTTCGCGCCTCATTTTCTCAATTATTTCGTCCTTATTGTCTACCTGTTGGCGGATTTCATTTATTACTTTTTCCGATCCCTGTACTTGAGTCTGTAGTTCAACAACCCGCTGGTCTTTCTCGCGGCTTTTTCGAGACGCTAAAATAAAACCAATCAATAGGCCAATGCCCACTGATAAAGCTATGCAAATAATAATAAGAATTGTATTCATAAAAAATCCTCCAGTCACTACAGAAAATTACTTTTTACCCAACACTTTCGAGATTCGATCTTTGATTTTCTGCTCGAAGATTTCGATGAGTTGTTTATTATAGTTCACAAGTTCTTGTTCTTTTTCGATTATCCCAATAACTCTTTGCTGAACATCCAGAGGAGGCAATGGAATTTTATACTCACGAACAACTTGTTTTGGTACTCGTTTTTGACCGGCTGTACCAGTCATTTTAGGCGTAAGAATTTCTCTAAATCTATCATCTGAAATGTTTAAATAAATCCATTTAGGAAAAACTTTACTAGGCTTTGCTCTTAGAATAATAAATTCCGTTGAACCAAAACCAATTCCGTTCAACAAACCTTTTGCGATTCCATTTTTACCATTCTCAAAGCAAGGTGTTATTTTCGCCAAAAGTACATCTTCATTTTTAAAATATGTATATCCTTTAAAGACTTCGCATATTGGACGCCTTTTTGATAAGGCGATTTCCTCATTATCTATGTTTATATCTTCCATAGGCACAAAAGATACCTCAGTTTTTCCTGATAAATTTGAAACTTCATTCTTTGATGGATTAATTTCGCACACCTCTCCCAACTCCACTACCGGCCAGCTGGGATCAATATCAATATGAGGTTTGTAGTTTTCGACAACATGACGGGCGCCGTCAATGATCTTCTGATAGCCTTCAATCTCGGCGACAATCTCCTGCTGGATGGATAATGGGGGGAGGGGGAAGCTAAAAGAAGAATACTCCTTTGCATTAATGTTTGAAATCGTCCCACTTTTCTTAATTAATTCAATCCAATCAAAATATTGTTTGCTTTTCGTAACATAAAAAACATATTTCGGAAATGCCTTCTTGAGATCAATTTTAAATCTAATTAAATATCCTGCATACTGATAACTTCCATCAGTCATTTGATGAAGATAAGTTCTCCCCACAGATCCAGACCTTGCAAACAGAAGATCACCTTCTTCAAGAAAATATTGTTTTTCAATTATGGAAGGTGAAACGATATCATCATCTTTTAATTTCCCGTCGTCATCAATGTCTGTAATTCTTACATATCTAACTTTATTATCAAAAGGCGATTTTTTAGCACCTGAACCATATTCCGGTTTAGATAAAAGGATATCTTTCAAGGTTACTATTGGATATTCTGTCTCTTGTATCCTTTCTTGCTTATACCTCTCTCCGCTCAAATTATAATCATCATTCTCTGCGATCTTGTGTTTTTCTATTAAAAAGACATTTGGCCATTTGTCCGTGTCAAATTTTTTCCCACTTTCAAAAGATTTTTTGTACAACTGAATGGAGCGAAAGGCATCCGGCAGATCATTTTCCTTAATCGGTCGTCTCTGCGCGCCAAGGTCAAAGCCGTCTCTCTCGATTTTTACAAAAAGAATATTATCCGTCTTTTTGGCTAAGGTCCTGTCCATCCAGAGAATGGAGGTCTTTACTCCTGAATAGGGATTAAACACTCCGGCAGGAAGCGAAATAACGCCGACAAGATAGTTCTTTTCAATCAACATTTTACGAAGATTTTTATACGCTGTCTGTGTTTGGAAAATTATGCCTTCGGGTACAATAACAGCCGCGCGTCCCTGCGGAGTTAAATGCTCGGCAATGTAATCCACGAACAAGACCTCGGAACGCTTGCTCTCAATGGAGAAACGTTTATGCGGACGGATGCCGCCTTTCGGCGACATAAAGGGCGGATTTGCCATAATGACATCAGCATATTCATTCCACCTCGCCTCGCTGGTTAACGTGTCATATTCATATATCTTGGGATTGCTGAATCCATGCAGGTACATATTAACAAGCGACAAACGAACCATATCCGGTGAAATATCATAACCTGAAACATTATTGGCAAGACGTTCCTTATCGTCTGAATTTAATTTATCGCCGCGGTATTTTTTGCTATTAATGGTAATTTCCTCTAATTTCACACCATGTAATTCAAACGCCCTGGAATCTTTTTCCGGGTCAAAGTTTTCGGAATTATGTTTCAGGATATGTTTATAAGATGAGATAAGAAACCCTGCCGTACCACAGGCCGGGTCTAAAATGCTTTCGTTTTTCTTTGGATCTATTATCTCCACCATCAAGTCAATAATATGGCGCGGTGTACGGAATTGCCCGGCTTCACCCTGGCTTCCCAAAACAGAAAGAAGGTATTCAAAGGCATCGCCTAAACGTTCGGAATGGTCATATTGGAAATCGTTAATGGCCTTAAGAAAACTTTTCAGAGTTTCAGGATCACGGTAAGGAAGATATGCGTTTTTGAAGATATCACGAAACAACTGAGGGATGTTCGGATTATGGTTCATACGCTGGATAGCTTCACCGTAGATATTAACAAGCTCAAACCCGCTTACTCTTGGATCGAATATCTTGCTCCATGCGTATTTCTGGTATTCACCGGTAAAAAACTTAGCCTTACCGCCGAGTTCCTCAGACTCTTTATCCATATCGTCCATAAACTTATAGATAAGGGCAATGGTAATCTGTTCAACCTGAGACTTAGGGTCAGGGAGTTTACCTACCAGAATATCACGCGAGATGTCTATCCGTCTTTTAGTATCTTTATCGAGCATAATTATTCCTTGTTATCGAGCAGACGACTTTTTCTACCGTAAATGGCAATTTATCTTTTAAACATCGTCTTTAACCGGGAGAAAGCCATTCTCACCTAACGCCGTTATAATTCCCCGCAAGAGAAAATTGTTTCCAAAACTTATAATATATTTTCTGGAATCTTGCCTCTCAGAAATAATCATCTTTTTTTCTCTAAGCTTTCTCAACATTCGTGATATTTCAGCCGCCAGCTTACCCTGGAACAATTTCTTAATGTCTGAAGCCTGAAAAACCTGCTTATCAACGGCAACTTTTAATATTTTCGCCTCTGTGTCTGTGATAACCTCCCTTTCTCTTGAGAAGTCTACCGAGGGATGTAAGATTGTGGAGGCCAGATACTTATAATCTAATAATCTGTCAATTTTTTCAATTTCGACGCGCAGGCCGCCCAAAACATATTCGCACCATTTCAACATTCCCTCTTCTTTTCCTGAATCTGCCTGCGTTAAAAAATGATAATATTTATTTCTATCATTACAGAATACTGCCGTTGGATTGACAATTCTTCCTTGATTAACATTAAATCCCTGCTTAACTAACATGGCATACGTAAAAAGCCGAACCGTTCTGCCATTGCCATTGCCGAATGGGTGAATCCAAACAAAACGATGATGCGCTATAGCAGTTTTTAGCAGATCATATTTTGAAGGGGAACCGTCATTTATAAATGCAAATAATTCATCCATATAACTCGCCACATGCATAAAATCCGACGGCTTGTGCTCCGATCCCGTAATACTTACATTTTTATTTCTATAAACACCCGGGGTATAATCCCCTTCTCTTTTGGGACTTAGATTTTCCACAACTCTTTTATGAAGTTCGCTTAGAAATATCCTGTTAATAGGAATATTATTGATATTATCATCTATAAAATCCATTGCCCTTTCCATATTCTGGATTTCAATAATCTTTTCATCTTTAACGCCTGAGCCGCCAATCTTTGTCTCGATATATTCCGCAATTGTTGTCCGATTTCCTTCTATGCGGGCAGACCCGATGCTCTCTAATGTGTGAAAAATATTTTTTAATTGGAAAAATATATTGGGATGAGTCGTTCCCTCCAAACGTTTTTTCCGTAAATAATCAAGTTCAATTATCAAGTCCGTAAGGTGAGAACCGAAGGAAGGTTCTATCGTCTTCAACTTAAAATACTTAAATTGCGCTGACATAATATTTGCCATCTATAGACACAACATTTAACATATATTATTATATCTATATATTTATCAATATGTTAAGAAATATAATTGTATAATACATTTAACATTATGTCAATAGTATATTTAACGTCTGCACATTTCCGCATTTAACCGGCTTCATTAAAAAATAACAGACATACCTTCTCTATTTGCCTGTTTGGTATTTTGATCCGAAAATAGATTCCCGATCTGGGTCGGGAATGACAACCTATGACGCTTTAACTTATTTCCATAATTCAACTTATCTGTCATTCCCGAGGAATAGCTTACTTGGTTAGCAAACAGGGAATCTAGATTTTCATCCTTCGTGGTGCCACTTAGTGGCATGAGGGTTTATAATGAAATTCAAATTTATGTCATAAAAACGCATTTAGTGAAACATAATCCTTAACATATTCGATGACAGGATTACGCCAGCCGTCCAGTTCTTTCAAGTCCCTCATGTTAAAGCGCGGGTTTGTTGCAAGTTCTGAAAATTCGCCAGATTCCATAACCCGCCTGATATTCTCGTCTAAGATATACGCCTTCATAAACTGCCCGATAATGTGAATGAATTTGGGTTCGGGGTGATAGATAGATATAAACTTCTGGATTTCTTCTTCAAGAAGTTCATCTTTAGCCTTAAACCGTTTTATCTTACCAAAAATCTTATCCAGTATTTCCCGCAGGGACAAGCGGCGGTCAAGTTTGACGGATTTACGCAGTTTATCAAGGTTGAAGTATTCTTCGGGTTTATCAAAGACCTCTCTTTTTACATAAGCCTCTGCTTCCTCGTATTTACCTTCATAAATTTTATCTTTAACATAATCATCCGATTTTAAGACCTCTTCGAATTTCTCGAATAATTTACGGTCAATTTTCATTCCTTCAAGACCGATTGGTATTTCAGCAATAGTTTGAAGGGGATCGGGAGATATATTTTCGTACTCTTTGGCAACTGTCGTACCGTCCCCGCCACCTATCCCGCCTCCTGACGGCGGCAATTCGATAACTTCATCATAATTAAATTTTTCCTCAAAATATTCGCAGTTAGCAAAGAAATCAAACAACTTAAAACGCTCTTTTTCTTTTTTATATTCTTCGATCTGGCTAAGTTCGTTTTTCTCCTTATAGACAAATGTATATCTTCTTGTTCCACGACCCTTCATCTGTATAAAATCAGTAGGTGAAAATATCGGGCGGACAAGACAAAGATTTAAAATGTCTTCACTATCATATCCTGTCGTCATCATGCCAACCGTAACGCATACACGCGTTCTACTGGAAATATATCCATCTTTAAATGACGTGTGGCCGTTCAAATTGTTATTGGCAAAATTAATCGTCATCTGCTGTGAATCTGCGATATTGGAGGTTATTTGAATGGCAAAATCCGATTTATATTTAGCCGGAAAATATTTATGCGCCAATTCATTTAAAATTTGAGCAATTTTTGAAGCATGATTCTGACTGACACAAAATATAATACTTTTCCCGATCTCACCGGTAAGAGGATCACGCAGCGCTTTTTCAATAAACGTCTTGCATATTGTCCAGTTGGTTTCTTCGGAAAAAAGTTTTTTCTCAAAGTCTTTTTGAAAATACGTCTTTTCCTGAAGCTCGCCGTTTTCATCTTCTACAAGGATAGAATAACCCTCTTCCGAAAGTAGCTCTGTCGTAATATCAGTCCTTGCATCTGCCACAATAGGATTAACAAGATACTCGTCACTCACACCATCAAGCAAAGAATAACGAAATGTCGGCTCTCCTTTTTCACAACCAAATGTTAGATAGGTATCAAGAAGTTGACGACGTTCTAATTTGCGAGGGTCACGTTCAGAAAGCTTCATCTCATCAACATTTTTAAGGTAATCCTTCGGTGTCGCGGTAAGGCCCAATTTAAATCCGGTAAAGTATTCAAAAACCGCCCTACTGTTGCCGCCGATCGAGCGATGCGCTTCATCTGAAATAACCAAATCAAAGTCTGTGGGTGAAAAAATATCTTTATATTTATTTTTAAAAAGCAGTGATTGAACGGTTGATATAACGATCTCGGCTCTTGTCCAATCCTCACGGTTTTCTTTGTAGATGACACATTTGTAATCATTCTTGAGATACCTAACCATATTCTTCCGCGCCTGATCTTCGAGCTCGAGGCGATCCACAAGAAAAAGAACACGTTTTGCGTTGCCTGTGCGAAGGAAAAGTTTAATAACCGCGGCAGCAACTAATGTCTTGCCCGTCCCTGTCGCCATCTCAAATAAAAAACGGTCTCTTCCTTCGTTTACAGCATCCTGCAAGGCCCTTACCGCTCTTAATTGATAGTCCCTTAAAAAACGCAGTCCGGTATCTGTAAGGAATTCGGCGCGCATTGATTCATTAAACCAGCGGGGGTCGCTCTGGTAATCGGGTTTTTGAGTAACCGCGATATAATCCGTCTCGATGGTCTCTTTTATGAGATTTCCAGGATTTGGCTTAAATGAATGTCTGTGAACAAGTGATTGGTAGTTAGGGAATGAGGTGATAATATAGGGATTGCCTGTCTCAATATCCCAGAAATAATGCAAATTACCGTTTGAAAGAATAACAAATCGCACATTTTCTGATTGGGCGTATTTGCGGGCCTGCTCTTTGCCATCTAAAGGATTCTTTTCTTCGCGTTTTGCTTCAAGCACTGCCAGAGGGAAAGAATTTTCATCCAGAAGAAGAAAATCAATAAAGCCCTTTTTGGTTTTTTCAAAATCTTCACCGAGTTCATTTAAGGTATGCCCGGTAAGTTTTACGTTTGCCTCAAGGCGTATATTAGCCCGGACATCAGGGCCATCAAAAAACCGCCAGCCAGATTCTTCTAATAGCTTATTTATTTTTATACGAGCTTTTGCTTCTTTTGGCATAATAATTCCTATAGCTATTTATTCGTCCTCGATTCTTTAAAATCTTCCAAATCCTCAGGTTTAATAAGCTACTTAAAAATGTATTTTAGAAGCGCTTCTATATGATAAGCTAAGGTACTCTATACTCAGTTTAACCCAACCGTTTGGCAACTTGATATAGTGTTAAATATTTTGATCACAATAGTAAAGATCATTAACTTATATCTTTCAATATTGTTTGCATTATAACGTATCTAGCTATATATCAACAGGTATTTTACTTTCTAAATAAAAGGCACATTAAGCACAAAATACGATGCTAAAGGCATACGAAAGCGGCTGAAGTCCGAGAACAGAGACTGCTTTGGGTGGGCAAACGGTGTATTGGCTTATTTAAAATGATAAATCGAACCTAAATGCAGTAAAAAAGAATGGCTTAAAGAGTTTTATAGAGAATAGCCCAAGAGGCAAGGGAAAGTTTCTATATATACTTTTGGGGAATTGTCTTTATAAGTCCGTGGTTTACTAATCATTGTGTCTTTCTACTTCTCCCTATTCCAAGCACTATTTTTCGCATAAACCTACGACTGACTAAGCTTATTTATCAACCCCATATCTTATCAATTTGATCACAATTCGAGTTGATTTTTTCGCAAAACAACTCTCTTGCTAATGGTGATAGTGTTGGATATTTTTGCAGGATTGATAGATTTGTTTTCCTATTCCAATTAATCCATATGATTGGATGCTTCCTGGATCAAAGGGAGAAGAGACGCTATCTCTTCCTTAGTCATCCTTCCGAGTTTAACAAACCTGTAACTACCCTGACTATCTTTGTTCTCCCTGGTGATTTGTAGTTTCTTAGGCCCGTTATTGTAAGAATAAACACTTGTAGTCAATCGTTCCGACTCGGTTTCCCAGGATTTTGAAAACAAACATTCATCTAATTCACGGTTATACGGCATATTTATCCTCCTGCCCTAAAGTAAAATACTACAAATTTTCTAAAATAAATCTAAAATATCTTTCCAGGCTGGTAGGAAAGGTTATTGTCCGTTTTTCAAAAACCCATCGAGTCTTCTTTTAACATTTTTTTTACATTACTCAAGAAAATAGCAACCAGATCAATAACATGAGCAACGTGAATAATGTCGATTTAAACTAGTTTTTATGCTTACTTTTGAATTCTGCATTATACGCATTTTGCACTGTTGTTTATATGTTCCTCTTCAAGTCTTTATACTTATTAATTATATTAAATATTTAATATTATTATGTCAATAATTATAATTATTAATTATTATTAAATTTATAACCTACATTCCGCAGGTTCGGGATAGTTAATTCAGAATTTTAATTTATTATATATCAAGGAGATATCATTTTTGCAAAGTTATAATTTCACAACTTTTTTTTATTATTAACTTCCATTTTTACTCTTTCCAATAATAAAAAAAATGCTTATTGACTTAGCTCATAACGATTCGCTTTTAACATCTGATAAAAACAAAAGACTTATATACAATACCAA